>DATDOR010000558.1:0-4636 GCA_035293165.1 Anaerolineales bacterium
TTCGCATAAGAATCATTCCAGTCAGGATCAAATCGTAGAGAAATTTTACCACTGAAAGGCAATAAAAAAGGGGGGGATAGATAGCGAGAAAAAAGACCCTTCACAATCCGCTTCACCAACCCTGGCCTTTCATCAATCAACCCCGTAACCACCTGCACCAGCGTCGCTTCTGCATCGAGTTTGGCCTTGGCGTCGTCCGGGGTCATGACGCCGCCGACGCCTCGGTGATTTCTTTCTGCTGAGAGCGATTCTTGCCCGATACTCGACTCATTGCATACTCCGCCAGTGCGGTAATCGTCAAACTTGGATTCACCCCCGGGTTGGCAGGCACAATCGAACCGTCAATCACGTACAGGCCGGGATAGTTATGCACCTGGCAGTCCAGCCCGATCACGCCATCTTCCGCGCTCAGACCAAACGGCACACCGCCGATGAAGTGTGCGGTCGTCGGGATATTCAGTAGCGTCTCGACAATCGAACCCGCCGGGACGCCATTCGTCTTTTCGGCAAAGCGCCGGGTGACGTGGTGGCCGATGTCGATCTTGGAAGGGACGGAGTTCTCCTTATCAGGTTCTGTCACCAGGCCCCGCCGGAACAGGGTGAACAAATGCCGCCCGAGGCGCACCCGCATCATATTCTCCGCCGTTTGCATTACCAGTACAATCGTCGTCTTATTTGCCCAGCCCGGCAGGAAATGCGTTCGCAGGAAGTCGAGCGGGTGGGTAAGCATCATCCCCAGCGCCTTCAGCCAGCGCACCGAGAGTTTGTCTCCCTCCGCCAGCAGGGGCGCGCCGAGCATCCGCATCAACCCCGACCCGGTCGGGTAGCGCACCGGCTCAATCGAAGTGATGGCGTCTGCATTGAAAATCGAAGTAATCGCAATCCCCTGTGAAAAATCGTGTTTGTTTTCCCGGCTGATCGAGCCGAGCAGGGCCTCGCTGTTTGTGCGGACGTTATCCCCCAAACGTTTGGAGATATTCGGGAGCGCTTTGGTAATTTCACGACAGCGGAATAGCAGACGCATCGTCCCGAATGCACTGGCGGAAACGATCACATTCCGCCCGCGGACTCTGGTTTCCGCGGGGGGTAGCACCGCGGTCGAGCGGCGGTAACGCACCTCGTAGCGTGCCCCGTCCGGCTGGGGTTGGGGCAGGGGGACGATATCGCGCACTTCCGCTTCCGCGCGCACTTCCGCCCCCCATTTTTCGGCCAAATACAGGTAATTTTTAACCAGCGTGTTTTTCGCATTGTGGCGGCAGCCGACCATACACGCCCCGCAGTGAATGCACCCGTTCCGCTTGGGGCCTTCCCCACCGAAAAACGGATCCGGTACTTCGTGCCCTTCTTTGTCCGGGTCGCCGAAGAAGATACCTACGTCGGTGGGCTGGAAGGTGCCTTCCTGTCCAAGCTCTTTCGCGACTTCACACATAAAATGATCGGCAGGCCACATGCGGGGGTTTTGCGTAACGCCCAACATACGCCGGGCAGTATCGTAGTGTGGGCGGAGGACAGTTTTCCAGTCTGCAAGGTGGCTCCAAGCGGGAGCGTTGAACAGTTCATCGGTCGGTTCCATCAACACGGTGGCGTACCCCAGACTCCCCCCACCTACGCCACTCCCATGCAACACAAGCACGCCGTTCAGCAGGCTGAGCTCCAGGATGCCGAATGCGCGCGCAGCAGGCATCCAGAGGTATTTCCAGATATTCCAGTTCGATTTGGCGAAATCTTTGTCCTCGAAGCGCTTGCCCCGTTCGAGGACGAGCACGCGGTAGCCTTTTTCGGTCAGCCGCATGGCGGACACGCTCCCGCCAAAGCCGGAACCGATGATGATGTAGTCGTAGGATTCAGTCATGAATAATCGTAAAATCCCTTGCCCGTCTTCCTCCCCAAATGTCCGGCATCCACCATCTTTCGGAGCAGGTAGGCGGGGCGGTATTTGTCTTCGCCCAGGTCGCGCTGGAGGACTTCCATGACGAACAGGACGACATCCAGCCCGATCAGATCGGCGAGGGTGAGCGGCCCCATGGGGTGGTTCATGCCAAGCTTCATCACGGTATCAATGGCTTCGGGGGTGCCGATGCCTTCTTGCAGGGCGAAGATCGCTTCGTTGATCATCGGGCAGAGGATGCGGTTAGAGATGAAGCCGGGGGCGTCGTTGGCCTCGACCGGGGTCTTACCCATTTTTTTGGCCACCTCAAAGGCGGTTTGGGTGGTTTCGTCGGAGGTGTTCAGCCCGCGAATGACTTCGACCAATTGCATGAGCGGGACAGGGTTCATGAAGTGCATCCCGATCACCTTGTCCGGGCGTTGGGTCGCTCCGGCGATTTTGGTCAGGCTGATGGAAGAGGTGTTGGAGGCGAGGATCGTGTCCGGGCGGGCAACCCCGTCGAGGTCGCGGAACAGGTTAAGTTTGAGTTCGGGGTTTTCGGTGGCGGCTTCGATGACGATGTCGGCGTTAGCGGCCTCATCGAGGGTAGTGGCGGTTATAATGCCGAGGGCAGCGTCGCGTTGGGTGCCAGTGATCCGCCCTTTTTCGGCCAGTTTGTTCACCGATTTGGCGATGCTGGCTCTGCCGCGTTCGAGGGCTTCGGGGAAAGCGTCCATCATCGTCACAGTGAAACCGGAAACGGCAGCAGTTTGGGCAATCCCGTTGCCCATGGTCCCTGCGCCGACGACAAATATGTTTTGAATAAACATAGGTTGAATGCTCCTGAAGAGTGGCAGTTTTCCAAGTTTTTTGACGCGTTATGTCATGTTTGCGTAATTATACACCTCGCCGCCTCCCCGTGAAGAAATTCACATATTAACAGACCCCGCTGTCCCACTTTTCTCTGACGCAAGCACGTCGTTTAAATACATCGCACCTTAGATAGCTGCCTTTCTGGAGATTCCAGGTTTAACCTTCAGTTTTTGTAATTACTCAGGCTAAGAAGGAAAGGCTAATCCTCTACCCGGCTGAGTAGTTACCGGTTTTTTTCCAAAGTGTTAAAACTTCCATATGCCAGGGGTTATTTTCAATAAATTTACGGCGCATTTCAGTGTCCAATATCCGTTCTTTCCGGGAAGTTAACAATTGATAGGCATTTTGCAGAATTTGGTTTGCTTGCAGGTCACCGGCTGCGTTCAAGACATGGTAACAGGTCAGGTAGACACGAAGCGGTTCCTCACTACCCTCTAGCGAAGGGTTGCGGGAAAGAATGAGCATGATTTCGCGGACGTACTTAAGGGCTTGTGGCACGTTTTCGCGCACGAACGCGACATCGGCCAGCCCGGCCAGTTCTTCTGCTTTGTATTGGAACTGTCCCAGTTCGCGATGCAATGCGAGCGCTTGCTGATAATGCTGTTCAGCTTGCACCAGATTACCCGTGTCGCGCAGAACGTTACCGATATGTTGAAGGGTCAACGCCTCCCCATCTCTGTCCCCAATTTCACGTCCGATGAATAGCGCCTGCCGGTAACTTGCCAGGGCTTCGGGATACATTTTCAGGTAGTAAAACGCCTCCCCTAAGTTGTGCAGAATCACTTGTTCGCCGAATCGATCTTGCACTTCAAAATAAATTTCTAGTGCCTGCCGGTAATAATCACGTGCAAGCATGAAGTCTCCTAATGAACGTGCAGTCAGACCCAGGTTATTGAGTGTATCCGCTTCCCCATTACGGTCTCCAATCTCTTGTCGAATACGTAGGGCAAGTTCATAATAATTTTTCTCTTCGGCAAGGTTCCCCTGGTTGGCAGCAATAGTGCCCAAATTATTGAGAACATGGGCTTCCCCTTGCCGGTTACCCATTTTCCGGTAAAGATATAAAGTTTCTCGATAATGTTTCAATGCCAAATTGTAATTCGCCTGATAGGTGAATACCGTTCCCAGATATTGTAGAGCATTGGCCGCCTCATTTTCATTGCCAACCGACCGAAAAATTTCCAACGCGCGTTCGTGATGCTCTCGCGCAGCTGCATAATCAGACAAAGCCGTCAGCGAACGTCCCCAAATGAGATGGCTTTGGGCCACCAAATTTGCTGCATCTGGCCCATCCGGGGCTTTCTGGTTGGCGAATTCAATCGCTTGTTGTACGGCAAGGTTGGCTGCGGAGTAGTCGTTGATCGATTCCCAATAATTCGCCCAATGTAAAGAGACTTCCGCTTGTTTATGTGGGTCGCCCAACGTTTGAACCAGTTCTGCCAGGGCTTTGAGATCGTCTGCCTGGGGTTGGCGCTCCCCCAACAATTGGTGAACCTTTTCCCGTGCAATGAGGAGCTGATAACGAAATTCTGTTTCTGTTGCAGGGGTGAGTTCTAAAGCACGGGAGTAATAGGAGATAGCCTCTTTGTTTGCAAATCGGGCAGCCGCCTGATCTCCTGCCAGTTTTGCATAGTATCTTTCTTTCTCCTCATCTTGTGCCTGGTTATAGTGATACACCAGTTCAACGTAGTGCCAGGGCAGGGTATCGGCGTATAAGGTCTCGTATGCCTGTGCTGCTTTTTGGTGCAATTCGTACAGCCGGGTGTCCATTTGAATTTTATGTGCGGCATCTCGGAGCAGTTCGTGGCGAAATGAATAACGCAGCCCATCTGTGGATTCCCAAATCTGCTTACGTTCCGTCTCTTCGACTATACCCTTTATGTCTTTCCCCAAAAT
>DATDOR010000559.1:0-3324 GCA_035293165.1 Anaerolineales bacterium
AACGCCCATGTGTTAGCTGGACAGAACGCCCCCCCGCTCGTATTGGCGCCGGAAACAATCAACGAACCCCTCGAAGCCATGGAATACCGCACAGTGACGGTGGCAGGTGAATACGATGTGGAAAATCAAATCGCCCTCCGCAACCGTGTCTGGTACGGGAAACCAGGCTATGATCTCCTGACCCCGCTCAAGATCACCGGAACGGACAAGGCGATCCTGGTCAATCGGGGATGGGTTCCCGTGGCAGAATACACCCCCGGCGGAGATCAAGCATACCCTGCGCGGGGCGTCGTTACCGTGGCCGGGATCATCCGTCTGTCTCAGTTCAAGCCGGATTTCGGCGGGATCGGCGACCCCACCCCGCGCGCGGGTGAGATTCTGCCGGTGTGGAATCTCGCTAACGTGGCAGCCATCGCCTCCCAAATCCCGTACCCAATCTTGCCTGTTTACATCCAACGCGGCCCGGATTCTTCCCTTCCCCCAGATGTAAATGATTGGACAGATGGACATCTCCCCTTCCCCAGTTTGCCCGAAATCGAGATCACCGAAGGCCCTCACATGGGTTATGCGTTACAATGGTTTACCTTTGCGGCCATCCTGGGAATGGGTTACCCCATTTTTTTATCTCGAGAATCGAAGGAAACAGCATGAGCGAAGTTGCTGAACAAAAGCCTGTTTTTCAAAAATTTCATTTTGTGGCGCTGGCAACAGCGGGCATCATCTACCTGCTAATTACCGCCGGGCAATTCGCCCAACGGACAGGGCTGGCCCTGGATCTTTCGCAGTGGCTTTTGGCTCCTGCAATTGCGTTGATCCTGATCGCCGCAGTGTTTGCCTGGCGGAGCTACCGCGAGGCGCGCTGGATCAGCCGTCCGATTTTTATCTCACTGGTCGTGGTAGGGGTGCAGGTTTTTCTCGCCTGGCTACGTTTCTCATCGGGTGCGAATTCTGGCGTGGTGGCGGCTTATTTAAGCAGCGCCCTGCTTGTCCATGCTTTGGTGTTGACTTCTGCGGTGGTTGCTTTTCAACTGAGTGGACAAAAAGCGATTTCCCCGACCTTCGATTCGCCCTTTGCGCGATTGACCTTGTTCGTCTTGGGATTGACCTTTGTGACGATGGTCAGCGGGGCGATTGAAACGGTCTCTGGCGCGGCGGTGGCCTGCCAGGGTTGGCTATTATGTGACGGGAGACTGATTCCAACCCATTCACTGGCGTGGATCCACCTGATCCACCGCCTGTTTGTTGGGTTGAACAGTGTGGGAATGTTGCTCCTCCTGATTTCGGCGTGGCGCACGCAGCGATCCCAAACAGCCGTGCTGGTCTTGACCACCTCCGCAGCGTTTCTATTTTTCAGCCAGGGGTTGATCGGCGCGTTTTTTGCGCCACGAAATTACCCGATTGAGTTAATCGGTTTACACTCGGCCACGGCGACGGCGGCGTGGGCCATCTTGACTGTTCTCGCCGTGCAAGTTGGTTTGTCCACAACTGGATTGGGGACGAAATATGAGTATTCGGGCTGGCGCGAGAAAGCGCGCGATTTTCTCGTCCTCACCAAGCCCATCATTGTCCTGCTTTTGCTTGTTACGACTTTTGGCGGGATGATCGTCGGCGCGCAGGCAATGCCGCCGATTTCTATCATCTTCTGGACGTTGATCGGTGGTGCAATGGCCGCAGGCGGATCAGGCGCGATCAACCAATACATTGACCGTGACTTGGACACCCTCATGCGCCGGACCGCCAAACGCCCCCTCGCGGCGCGCCGTTTAACCCCGGCAGAGGGACTGGCATTTGGCGTGGGGTTGTGCCTGCTTTCGTTTTATCTGCTGGCCGTATTCACCAACCTGCTCGCGGCACTCCTATCGGTGGTTGGGATGTTTTATTACGTCTGGGTGTACAGCATCCTGCTCAAACGCTCCACCGTCCAAAACATCGTCATCGGCGGGGGTGCGGGCGCGATTCCCCCACTCGTTGGTTGGGCAGCCGCAACCGGCAGTCTGACTCTCCCCGCGGTTTTGCTCTTTCTCATCATTTTTTTCTGGACGCCCCCGCACTTTTGGGCGTTGGCTCTCCTCCGCGCGAAGGAATACGAGCAAGGCGGAATCCCCATGATGCCCGTCGTCCGCGGCGAACGCGAAACGCGCAAACAAATCCTGATTTACTCGATTGAATTGGTGTTCCTGACCCTGCTCGGCCCGCTCGTCGGAATCGGCGGCGGCATCTACTTTTTCTCCGCTGCCGCATTGGGGTTGATCCTGCTCTCTATGACCTGGAGACTTTGGAGGCAAGGCTACACCCCCAAACTCGCCTGGCGAACCTACCGCTATACCAGTATGTATTTGACGTTTATTTTTTTGGCGATGGTGGTGGATGCGCTGGTTTGACTATTTTCAAGAGGGGGAGAACATCTCGCCTCGATTACGGATAATTTTCCAGCCGGTCTTGAAACCGAATTCTATCGGCCATCGTCCAGGCTGGCGTCGTTTTCACTGGCTTGAACCCACCGTTGGCGAGCGCTTGCTCCCACAGCCGGTCCTGAAACCGGATTTTCTCGGCCATGCTCAAGGTAGAGGGAGCGCCGGGTTGGACGTCAGTCTGTGAATGTGTGTTCACTGCAATAGCAGGTTCGACGGGGGTGCAACTCGCTAAAAGCAGCCCAATAAAAAACCACACGATCCCTAACAAAAATACGGCTTTGAAAGAGAAGGCTAAAAAAGACTTGCCGCGCGACCCTTCGCGCGATAAACGGTGAGATGCGGCATCCTGCAAGGCGCCTTGAATCCGTTCATTCACTTGATGTTTTTGCCATTCGAAATTGCTGCTCATGGGATGCTCCTTGTGGGTTAGAAAATCGTTGAACCAGTTGGTTCATATCCCATTATCGAACTCGCCCATTTACAAACCATCAACCAGCCGTTAACAAATCGGGCAAAACCGTCAACAATTCCGAATTCATGGGAAATATTGTGCTAAGATAATTTTGTAGGCAATGCAGCCTTTACCTGAGACTGATGAGGAGCGCGTAATGAGCAAATTAGAGCTTTCATTCTTTGGCCGCTCCCGCGCCGTTTTGCGGGGAGAACCTATAGCGGGTTTTCGCACGCAAAAGGTTCAGGCCCTCCTGGCTTACCTGGCAGTTGACCCTTCTGGCGCGCACCGCCGGGAAACGCTCATGACGCTGCTCTGGCCGGGGATGCCCGACCAGTCTGCCAGAGCAAACTTAAGACAAATCTTGTTTTTGCTGCGCCAGGCGATCCCTGATTTCGAAGAAAATGGGACCGCGATTCCCCTCTTCATCGCGAACCGGGACGCGATTCAACTCAACCC
>DATDOR010000560.1:0-4800 GCA_035293165.1 Anaerolineales bacterium
CCCATCATCTTTCTAACCCAAAAAGATGAGCGCAGCGACAAACTGCAAGGGCTGGAACTTGGCGCGGACGACTACATTACCAAGCCCTTCGACATTGAAGAATTGAAACTCCGCGTCCAAAACGCCATTGCACGAGCCGAACGGGAAAGTTTAACTGACCCCCGCTCAGGTTTGCCTTCCGGCAGATTGATCGAAGACCAATTGCGTCGCATCATCCGCCGGGATAAATGGGATTTGATGGATATCCGTGTCAACCACTTTGAACCATTCAAAGAAGTATACGGCTTTGTAGCGGGTGACGATGTACTTCGTTTTACAGCGATGCTTATGGGTGAGGTTGTTGACGAAGCAGGTACTCCCGATGACTTCATTGGACATCCCGGAGGCGAAAATTTTGTCATCATTACCACTGAGCAAAATGGCCCCTCCATTCGACAACGCTTAAAAGCCCGTTTCGCCGAAGAAGTGCTGACCCATTATAACTTTATGGATCGCGAACAAGGTTATATCTTGGCAACGAATCGGGAAGGCCAACCTGAAAAAGCGCCGATTATGTCCATTGCAATCGGACATGTCTCTCCATCCACACAACAATTTGCTGACATTCGTGAAATTACTGAAATGGCTGCCGAATCTCGCAGGAGACATGACGGCTAATTTTGTTTAAAACTTGAATGATGTTTGGACTGGATCCTGTTCTTTTAGGTGTGCTTACTGTTGCAAGCGGGTTGGGCTTGTTTGTCCTTGCACGCTATTTATTGCGGCTCGTCCCCAGAATTCAGCCAGTTCCCAGACATCTACCCCTTTCAGAGGCTGCACTCTCTCTCGATATCGCAAAAAATAATGACGCGATACTCCTTGTTCAACCTGGGGGGAAAATCTTATACACCAACCAATTGATTCGTGATTGGCTGAGTCTACCGTACGACGATCTCCCAAATTTGGAACACCTTGCCCGCCAGGCACGCCCTAGCGAAACATTCCTGAGTCTCTGTGCAATTCCAGGGCAAGCCCGATTCTCTTTGCAAGGATTGATGGTAGATGGCATCTCTTATGATATTCCTTATCAAGATTCTAACGCGATCCTGCTCACACTACGCCGCCCTGATCTAACCGTCCTCACCCAAGAAAATACGACAATCTCTGGGCGTGCTTTAGATATTCTCACCGAGCTAGGCCGTGCGATGACGGCCAGTCTTGATTTAACCTCAACCTTGCAGGCTATTCTTGAAAGTGTTGAGCATCTTATCCCTTCAGATGTCTTCGAAATCACAATTTGGGACCCCAATCAAAAGATTCTCGTTCCATATGGGTTTGCGGGTCTACCAGGTTTGGATCGCCGACTTGAAAAAGGGAGCACGAATTACCACCCGGATGAAGGCTACAGCGGATACATCTTTACAAAAAGAGGTTCCCTGCTTGTACATAATGTGGAAACGTTTCGAGAAGCACGCCCAGCCTCGGGTCGCCGTAACTTTCCTGTTCGTTCTTTCCTGGGTGTGCCGTTAATGATTGCTGGCGAACCCATAGGCACCCTAGAACTTGGATCTTTGACAACGGACTCCTTCGGCGAAAATGACCTTGAGGTTTTAAGTATTCTCTCCAGTCAGGCGGCAGTTGCCCTTAAAAATGCCCTGGTTCACCGTGAAGGAGAACGCCGTGTTGCGGAATTATCTGGCCTAGCACAATTAGCGCAGGCCGTCGGAACAATTAGCCACACGCGGGATTTATTCGCGCATTTGATCAACAGCATTATGCCACTTCTAGAAGTCGAAATTCTGGGATTTTTGATTTACGACGAAACATACAGAGTGCTAAAAGGACAGGTCCCATTTATTGGTATCCCTGATCACTTTGTTAATATGTATACCACCGAGATCGCCCCTGAAAGCCCGGCTGCCAAAATCTGGAATTCGCAAGATACTCTGATAGCCACAGTCGCACCCAATGATGCTCAATTAGAAAGGCTGGGCCTGGCACATCTGGCCCAAGCCGTTGGGATTCAAAATACTATTCTTACGCCTCTGACATTGGGTGGCCAAACCTTGGGCTATCTTCAAGCAGCAAATAAAAAAGGGGGTGTTCCCTTCACGGAAGAGGATATTCGTATTCTGGCAATCATCGCCGGACAAGCAGCTCCGATTATTCAGAATGCTAACCTGATTCGAGAAACTCGAAAGCGTGCACAACAAGCTGAAGCTTTAAGAAAAATTGCAGCCCTTGCAGGATCGGCTGCAACACTTGACGAAATCTTAAAATACTCTCTGATTGAAATTTCCCGATTACTTCGAACGGATAGTGGAGCAATCTTTCTATTAGACGAAGAACGATACGAACTCATCGTTCACAAAGAGTCAATCCTTGGATTTCCTATCGAAAATCTTGGGCGAATACCACGGATCGCAATGGATGATCCCATTTTCCGCAATACGGTCACGCTATCTCAGCGAATTGTAACCTATGGTTTACTAAACAATACATCTACAGCACCAGAATTTTATGAGGCCTTTTTCAAGGCAATGATGGCCCGTTCGGCAATCTCAGTTCCTTTAACTGTACGAGATCGTGGCATCGGTGAAATCCTCTTAGGAAGCAAAGAAGAAAACTTCTTTAGTACATCAGAAATTGAATTAGCCTTCACAACTGCTGGACAAGTCGCTGGAGCGATTGAACGCTCTTCGCTTTATACCCAAACCGATGAAACGCTGCGCAGGCGTGTGGAACAATTAACCTCCCTCACCCGTATCAGCCAGGAGCTGAATTCTTCATTAGACCTCAAACACCTGCTTAAGTTGGTTTACAACGAATCTGTCTATAATACCGGTGCAGATTGTGGTTCGATTTTACTTTTTGACCTGGAAAGTGAAGAAGTTGATAACCCAAAAATTACATTCCAGGTTGGAGATGCATCCAACGGACACTTGCTCGACATTGAAAAAATTGTTATCAAATCAGGCGAACCATTGCTCATCCCCAATTTTGGGCAAAGTGAATACGAAACACCTCATCCAGGTATCAACACGGCTTTAATCGTTCCCATCGGGTATCAAGAAAACGTTGTTGGCCTGATACACATGCACGCCCGAACACCCCAGCGGTTTGACCACGAAGCGGTGGAAATTGCACAAACACTCGCAGTCCAAGCCGCGATTGCACTGGGGAATGCACAAAGATACCATGACCAGGTTCAGCGGAATTCACAACTCAGACAAGGGATGGAGACATTGGCAAAACTCCTGGAAACCAGCCAGACATTGCGCGAAAAACAAACGACTGAACAAGCCCTTAAAACCATTGCAGATGGCATCCAGAAAGCGACGACTTTTGATGTGGTCTTGATCAGCGTGTTTGACGAGCAAATTGGATCATTTCGGCGGGTTACCAATGCTGGGATTAAGCCTGCAACCATGGAGGAGTTGGCTTCCCACACTGTTCCGTGGACACAAATCCAGGAATTGCTTAAGCCAGATTTTCAAATTCATCACTCTTATTTCATTCCAGAAGACAAGCTCCCGATCCTCCCCCCTGAAATTCATTCCGTGCGGTTGCTTTCAGAAGACATAACCAGTGCCAATGGAAACTCCTGGCATCCTGATGACATCTTACTGGTGCCTTTATATAACCATAACAGCCGGACACCGCTTGGATTAATTAGTGTGGATGCTCCACGAAACGGGCTACGGCCTGATCGGACAACGATCGAAACTCTGGAAATTTTTGCCAATCAAGCTGCCTTAACAATCGAACGTCATACCAAAATTGATACTTTACGCGATCGTGTAGATTCTCTTGAACGTGAAGTATCCAGAGCACATGAAGCCTCCCATCAATCTCAGGTACAGTTGCCATTCTTGTTACACAAAGACCTGGAGCAGACTCTCTCCCTTCACCGATTGAACCTTCGTTCGCGTCGAATTCATGCAGTACTTGAAATCCTTGAAGCCATCAATCGCCAGACGGACCGCGAAAATATTTTCCGTACACTGGGAGAGGAGCTAATTGCCCGGATGGCGGTGGATATCGTCTTAATTAGCGAACCAACTGGCCAGGGCCCGGTCCTAAGCCAGGCTTTAGGAAAGCTTCCCGAGGGAGCTAATCCACAGGCTCTCCTGGGTCAACGGAATCCTCTGCGACACTGTTTACGTACGAATTCCCCTCTCTTTGCAGCAAATATGACCTCACCTGCCGGTGAAGAGTGGCAAGGGTCGCCTTTATTGACTGTTACGAAAGCTGAAAGTTTCTTCTGTTTACCTGTTCCCTCAGCAATAGACTCTTCAATTGCCGAAGCGGCTATTCTGGGTATTAGTTTCACACCTGCTTCAGAATACACACTAGAAGATCAGCAAATCTTCTCGCTCGTTTCCAACCAAATCTCCATCGCTATTCAGAATTTAACCCTACTTGAGGAGACACGACGACGGTTGCGGGAAGTAGATCTATTACTCGATTTTAGTCGCCAATTGGGGAGTCTCAATCCAGATGAAATTATGCGCTCCCTGGTAGATAGTGCTTTAAGTGTCGTGACAAGTGCTCAGTCCGCCATGATCGCACTTTGGGACCCCAAACAAGAGCTACTATTACCACGGGCAGTCTCTGGATATAAAAATCAACAACGCATCATGGAAATTACTTATCAATTTGGTGAAGCCCTTCCGGGACGGATTTTTGCAGAAGGAACTCCACAACGGATTGATGAAGTTGATTTTGCCCGCGATTATAACCTCCCCAAAGAACACTTGCTACGCTATCGGGAGGCTACTGACGGCTACCTCCCTATCTCCAGCATGTTGATTCCTATTC
>DATDOR010000561.1:0-5737 GCA_035293165.1 Anaerolineales bacterium
GAAGGTGGCCGAAATTAGAGATTGGGGACTAGCGTGCGGATGTCCATCGGTCTGAGATTGGATGAACCGCACGTTTTCTTCGATGCCTGCGCGGGTGCGTTCGGGGCCGTCGCGGTCGGTGACTTCGTAGCAGAGAACGGCGCGGAGGCCGGACTGGTGGACGACGCCGGCAATCACGTCGAGCGATCCGGCGATTGCATTGGGGGAGGCATGGTGATCAATCAGGGTCGTCGTGCCGTTGCGGATGGCGTCGGCGAGCATGATTTGGGCGGAGAGGCGGATAGCGTTGGGGTCGAGGGCTTTGTCGAGCGGCCACCAGAGTTTTTGCAGGATTTCGGGGAAATCTTTAGGGGCAGCGCCAGGGATAGCCATGCCGCGCGCAAACGCACCGTAGAAGTGAGTGTGGGCACAGACGTTGCCGGGCATGACGTACTGGCCGCGCGCGTCGAGGGTTTCCGCATCGGGATACCAGGCTTGCAGGGCTTTCTCCGGGCCGATGGCGGCGATTTTGCCGTTCTCGAGATAAAGGGCCTGGTCTTCGAGGATGCGGTTTTCAGGGTCGAGGGTGAGGAGGGTGGCGTTGGTGATTAACATCAATACATCTCATCAAAAAGCAAGTTTTCCAACTTCGTAAGCGCGCGCCGGACGGATTTGAGCTGTTTGAGCAGGACTTCGGTATCGGGGGAGAGATTCATACAATCACCTTTTCTCCGAGTTCGTGCTCTTGCCTTCTCATTTCGTTAAACGATGCAATAGCCACTTCCAACATCTCTTGGCTTGGTTCGCGGGTGGTCAGGTGTTGGAGGGCGAGGTTGGGTTTGATCAGCCAGCGGACGAAGGGGGAGTCGAGGTGGGTGGCTGTCCAGCGGATGTATTCATAGGCCAGCGCGGCCAGAACGGGGATGAGTAAAATCCGCGTGGTAAAGCGCCAGAAAAGCGGCATGGGGCCGAGCAGGGTGAAGAGTAAGACCGAGAGCAGGATCAGCGTGAGCAGGAACGCTGTGCCACAGCGGGGATGTTCAATCGAATGGTGGGCGACGTTTTCGGGGGTAAGCTCGTCTCCGGCTTCGAAGGCGTTGATGGTTTTGTGTTCCGCGCCGTGGTAGCCGAACACGCGCTTGATGTCTTCCAGGCGGCCAATCAGGACGATGTACAAAATCAACAGGATCAGGCGGACAATGCCTTCGATCAGGTTGCCAACCCAGGACAGGGCTGATGATTCAACCAGGCCGGGGACAGGAATCCGCTCGAACAGCCATCCTGCCCCCGCCGGGAGTAGGAAAAACAGGCCGATACCGAACGCCAGCGAGATACCAATGGTCAGATACAGGGCGGGACCTTCGAGTTTTTCGTCCTCCCCGGTCTGAACGTTGGCGGAGATGGTCAGGGCGCGCATCCCCAGCCCGAGGGCGTCCCAGAGCATGACCAGCCCGCGCAGGAAGGGGATTTTGGCAATGCGGCTTTTGTAAATACCGCCCAATTTTTCAGTGTGCAGGACGATGTTTTTGTCGGGGTCACGCATGGCGATGGCGAACGCGTTGGCGCCGCGCATCATCACGCCTTCGATAACGGCTTGCCCGCCGTAGGTGGGGAGGGAGGAGGTGGAGTTGGGCATGGAGGAGTGGGAAGTCAGAAATGAGTGGTGAGAAGTGATAAAGTGAGGTTACTCATTACTTCATCACGTTGCAAGGAGATCAAAGAAATAGATCAACGACTCAATCAACTTATGAAACGACGGCAGATGCAGTTTTTCATCCGGGCCGTGTTGGTTGTCGTCGGGGAGGCCGACGCCGATGTTGATGGATTCGATGCCAGCCAGCGATTGAAGAGCGGTGACGACCGGGACACTGCCCCCTTCCCGGCGGAAAATGGGACGGACGCCCCAGGTTGCTTCCTGGGCCTGCATCATCGCCAGCACCCAGCGGGAGTTCCGGTCTGAGATGGAGGGGTTGCTGTGAACAATTTCGTCTAATTCCCACCGGATGGTGTCGGGGGCATTGGCTTGCAGATAGGCTTCCAGTTGGCCTTTGATTTCGGCAGAATTTTGATCGGGAACGAGACGGCAGGAAATTTTCGCCATCGCGTACGCGGGAAGGACGGTTTTCGCACCCGCGCCGGTGAAACCGGAGTACATCCCGTTGATTTCCAGGGTAGGCCGTGCCCCCAGCCGTTCAATGGGGGTGAATTCCGGTTCGCCCCACAGTTTGGGAACCCCTGTGCGGGCGGAGATCATTTCGTCACGGATGGGTAAACGTGAAAGTTCGGCGCGCTCTTCCGTATCTAATTGGCGAACATTGTCGTAAAAACCGGGCAAGGTTACCAAGCCATCGGCGTCGTGCATCCCGGCAATGAGTTCGGCAAGGGCCTGGGCGGGGTTATGGACAACGCCCCCATACAAACCGGAGTGCAGGTCTTGTTTGGGGCCATAGATCCGCAGTTCAAAATAGGCCAGGCCACGCAGGGCATAGACGATAGTGGGTTGGGTGGGGGAGAGCATCCCCGTATCGGTGTTGATGCAGAAATCGCTGGCGAGAAGGCCGCGATGATTGGCGATAAAGTCAGGCATGTGTTTGGAGCCGATTTCTTCTTCGCCTTCGATCATAAATTTGACGTTGATGGGGAGTTTGCCACCAGTTTTCAAGATGGCTTCAATGGCAAACAACGTGGCAGCCACCTGGCCTTTCATGTCACTGGCCCCGCGTGCGATCATGTTCTCCCCACGAATGGTGGGGCGGAAGGGATCGCTGTGCCATTTTTCGAGCGGTTCAGCGGGTTGGACATCGTAATGGCCGTAGATCAGCGCGGTAGGGGCGTCCGGCCCGGCATCAAGATTTTCGGCGTAAATGATAGGGTGGGTGTCTGGGGGGAAGAATCGGATATTTTTCATCCCCAGCCCACGCAGAGTTTCCGCGACCCATTCTCCCGCGTGGCGGACTTCACCGAAACATTCGGGGTCGGTGGAGATGGAGGAGATGGAAACGAATTCACCGAGCTGGTCTACGAAGCGAGAAGCGTGTTTTTGGGCGAATTGAAGCGCATTGTCAAGTTGTTGGGACATACAGTGTTGATTTCCTTTTCTGGGATAGTGTTGTGTGCCAGAAGGATTTTACCCCAAGTTTGTCAGATAGGTCAGTTCTCCACGCGTAGGAAAAAGATGGCTCTTTGGGATTTGCCGTGGTTAATGCCAGATTTTGAAAATTTGAAATCCATAAAGCTTCGGGGGCTTTGCTACCTACTATCTTCGTCTGCGCTTTGAAAATCTACCCAAAAGGTACCCCAACACTCCTACACCAACCGCGACCACAGCCCATTGCCGCGTACTTGCATCAATGGGTGCCATGTGTCCACCCCATACGCGACGAAGCCCCTGACGATAAATCGGGATAGTCAACCAGGGAAGTAAATAATCCGAGCTGAAATAGGAAAACGACGGCAACCGGGAGGGCGGTTGCGGTTCGGCAGGAGCAGGCCGCTGATCCGAAAGCGTTACTTCCGCGATCGTGAACGCATCCCCCTCCCCTTTCGGGATTTCAGTCAACACATTCCCGTCGGCATCTACGACCTTGCATCCATGAATGATTTCACAAGACATTTTGATCTGCTCTGCTTCAGGAACATATTTCGCCAGCCAGGGGACAAGGGGAACCATCGCCCCCACGCTCGCCTTTGCTTGGGGCAAGTGCGTGCTGATCCGTCCCGCGCCTACACTCGCCACCGCAGGCACACCCAACCAGGCCGTTTGCTCATTGATCATCTCGCCAAACAAGGCTCGTCCGGTATTTTTCATCTGTTTGAGCGGCCCCATGTCGTCAAATGTTGCAGTGTACCCATCATGAAAGTGATAGGTTGGGTTTGTCACATCCGGAGGGCAACTGGCAATCAGTACGAAATCCACTTGCCCGGCATACCGCCGCCACAAATCCAAGTGAGCGGTATCCCAGCAAATGAGCATCCCTATCCGCCCCAGGCCGGTTTCGGCAACGGTCACATCCCGCCCATTGCGAAAATAGCCGCGTTCCCAGCCCCAGGGGTAGACTTTGTTGTATCGCCACATTCGTCCGTCGGGGGCAAAGAGCAGGAGCGCGTTGTACACTTCATCCACATCGAGCAGCATCACTGACCCGGCCAGGTGGAGGTTTAACCGCGCGGCAGTCTCCCGCATCCAGGTGACGGTTTCCCCATCCAATCGCTCGGCGCGTTCGTGGTTGCTGTTATCGTAGGTATACCCAGTGTTGAACAGTTCGGGCAAAACTACCAGTTCCGCACCCGCCTCTGCGGCTTGTGTGACCAGTTTTTCCGCGCGGGCGAGGCGCCCCTCGGTTGGGGCAGGGTTGGCGTCCAGTTGAACAGCGGCAAGTTGCAGTTTACGGGGCATGATTCTTTTTTTCCTTTAGTGGCCGTAACCAATTGAATGTCAGATAAAACACGAATAAAATTGCCGCAAACATGATCGAGAACGCAATCGTTTCCTTGTTGCGAAACGGGTGGCGGATCGGATGGTAAATATCCCGCAAAAGCTGGTAAGGGTCGGTAAACAAATCCCAGCTATTCCAACGCAAATACCGGCCCATGTAAATCCCGAAGCTGGTCATCCCCATTGTCCCCATTACAAATATCCAACTCATGATCTGGCCGACATAATCGCTTACAATCCGTTGCATGGAACGCAGCGAGGCGATCGCCAGGAAACAGCCCGCCAACAGAAATGTTACTAATAATCCGATGTCATACCAGATGGGAATCGGCCAACGTTTGTCCAGGTGCATGAGATCGGTCACGATATACGGTGCATTCGGGAAGAACAACAGCCAGAGCGCGCCTGGCACGATCACCGCCCACCACCAGCGCGGTTTCCACTCATGAATGATCAACGCCCCCAGACTAAACATATAAGGCAGCCATGCCAGGAACAAATTCCAAAGCAAAAACAGGAATGTTCGCTCGTCGCTCCAAATGACCCGGCCAATGTAAAATCCCACAGCCAATCCACTGGATAGAACAAGCGGGTAAAACAGGTTTTCGGTCAAAAAACGGTGAAAGTTCAGGGTTTTCAAGAGTAAAGTTTTCATTTTGAGACTCCTTAATCTGTTCATAAACAGATGTGTTAATTATACAACACCAACCAATCTCCCCAATTGACAAAGAATGCTACAATCTTGCTAGTTTTCTGCACAAGTCCTTAACGAACTTTTTTCTCTGGAGTTCCACCCCATGAACCTGCAACTTTCTGACGCCCTCCAAATTCTCTCTCGAACCCCGACCGTACTCAACACCCTCCTCCGTGATTTACCCGACGCTTGGACGATGTCCAACGAAGGCGGCGATAGCTGGAGTCCCTACACCGTCCTCGGCCATTTTTTGCATGGGGAGGAGACAGACTGGATTCCCCGCGCACGGATCATCCTCGAATATGGTGAATCCCGCCCTTTTGATCCGTTTGACCGCTTTGCCCAGTATGAAAACTATAATGGCTGGACGGTGGCCCAACTCCTCGACGCCTTCACCGAAAAACGCGCCCAAAACCTAAAAACTCTCTGGCAGATGAACATCGCCCCAGAGATGATGGAATTGCGCGGGGTCCACCCCGCGTTGGGTACGGTTACGCTCGGACAGTTGATCGCTACCTGGGTTGCCCATGATCTGAATCTTCTCGGGTTCTTTGGGAATCGGCGGGGAGGTCCCCAGATTTTGGGGTGTGAGTGGGGTGTACACCCCACTCACACCCCAAAATCTGGCA
>DATDOR010000562.1:0-2071 GCA_035293165.1 Anaerolineales bacterium
TGCCAGATTTTGGGGTGTGAGTGGGGTGTACACCCCACTCACACCCCAAAATCTGGGGACCTCCCCGCCGATTCCCAAAGAACCAATATAGTTGTGAAAAGGAGATAAGTATGATGAAAAAACTAACTTTTGTGACGATAGCTGCTCTCATGCTGGCGATGCTGGTTTTGGTTGGAACCGCGACAGCAGGTGGTCGCCCTTTTTCAACAACGCTAACTGGCGCAGCAGAAGTCCCTGTAACGGGAGACCCTGATGGCAGTGGTTCGGCTTCTATTACGCTGAACCATGGCCAGCGTGAGGTGTGCTTCGAGCTTACAGTTTCCGATATTGCGCCAGCTGCGGCTGCCCATATTCATATTGGTCCGGTTGGTGTCCCAGGCCCTGTTGTGGTACCACTCGTCCCACCGACAGGCGGCTCCTCAAGCGGATGCGTCAGTGCAGAGCGTGAGTTGATTAAAGCGATCATCCAAGCACCAGAGGAATACTATGTCAATGTCCACAACGCAGAATTTCCTGGCGGTGCACTGCGAGGCCAACTCTCAAAGTAAGAATAGCCCGATCAAAAATAAACCCGGCGGCTGAATACCGCCGGGTTTTGATTTAAGCGATCAATGACGGGACGACCGTGCCAATACCTCCAACCGCCGCATTAAGGGTTTTAATGTCGGAGGAACAGCTTGGTCACCTGCTTCTACCATATACTTCCTTCCCTGATCTTCAATAATCACTTTATACTGAAAACTATCCGCCGTAGAGGTTGGGGAGCGAATAGTGGACGGAAGGTTGAAGAAATCGGATGCATCCACCATCTCACGCAGGCTTTTTGCATCGTCGGGGGATAGCGAATCTGTGTCAATCGTTGCCGTAAACCGCATGCCGGCAAACCCGCCAGTGCGTTCAAATTGGATGCGCATTATTTCACTCCAAAAACCGCACTCAAGCAGCCTTTGCCCGTCACGCTCAACCCGACTGCATTCCAACCCACTCGTACTGCTTGCTGTTCCAGGCTACCTGATCCATAGAGTTCTCCGGCAGTTTCGTGGGTCAGGTGGGCTGCATCTGCAAATTGACTCAACGACTTGAGCTTGTCTTTAAGCGTCACGTACCAGATTTGTCCCATTTTCTCCCAGGCATACCCGCCGAGTTCGACTGCTGCCCGGTAAAATGCATGGTTGGGAATACCCGAATTGATATGAACCCCGCCGTTGTCGTATGGGACGTTTTGGTAGTTGTCCATGTGGGCAGGCTGGGGGTCTTTGCCGAGTATTGGGTCGTCATAAGCTGTTCCAGGGGCTTTCATCGAGCGAATTGCAACTCCGTTGACGTTTTCTGTGAACAATCCTTCACCAACCAGCCAATCGGCCTCCGCCGCGGTCTGGTTGAGTGTCCACTGCCGTACGAGTGCGCCGAACACATCAGACATCGACTCGTTGAGCGCGCCCGATTGGGCGAAGTACGCCAGCCCGGCCTCGTGCTGGGTTACGCCGTGTGTCAACTCATGCCCAACCACGCTCAAGGAGATGGTAAAACGATTGAACAGGCGTTGATCTGGGGGCAGGTCTTCGTCCCCATCGCCGTAGACCATTTGCTGGCCATTCCAAAAGGCGTTGTCATAGCCCTGGCTGTAATGAACAGTGGAGTCCAGCCGCATTCCATTTCCGTCAATGGAATTGCGGTTGTGGATGGCGGAATAATAATCGTAGGTGTTCCCAGAATAATCATAGGCTTCATCTGTTGCGGCGTCTCCTGTGGGGGGATCGCCTTCATTTCGGACAGGGGCGCCGGGTAAATTGGTGCCATTCTGAGCGTCGAAGATGGCTCGCTCTTTTTGCCCGACCACTGTTTTCAAGGCCATCTCTTTCACATCCGTAAACACGCGTCGTTGGGCGCGCATTTGTTCCGAAGATTGCAGGGTTTGCAACGCTTTTTGACGTTGGGTGTCAGTTGCCTGTCGAGATTCGGCTATGCTCCTCAAGATATGAGGGGGGAGAATACATTCAATAGGGTTGATTCTGTTACACACGGGAGCCTCCTTGGGGCATATATAAGTAAATAAGCAAATACAAACATC
>DATDOR010000563.1:0-12435 GCA_035293165.1 Anaerolineales bacterium
AAAGGCTTCGCGCCAGACTTTGCCCTCGAATGTAACGCCTTCGCCATAAGTGTGACGGTAGGCGATGCGCCCGCCGCGCTGCTCCAGTTCGGCAATGGCGGCGTCGAGATCGTCCACTTCAAAGGTGATGTGGTGGACGCCGGGGCCGCCGTTCCGCCGGATGAATTTCGCGACGGGGCTGTCCTCGCGAGTGGGTTCGAGCAGTTCCATCCGGCTCGCCCCGACCTCGAACGGGCGATAGCGGATGCCCATGTCTTCAATGTATTCTTCGGGATGGAATTTCGCGTCAAACCAGGTTTCGAAAAATTCCTGGGCTTCTTCCAGGTTTGGGACAGCAAGGGCAACGCGTTCGATGTTTTTAATGTAGGTCATAGATTGCTCCTGGGAGATTAAGCATGTACATGTTCTCCAGCCAGAACAGTTTGCATTGCCTCGATAAATTTCGCGTTTTCTTCCTGAGTTCCCGCACTGACCCGGATCGCGTTGGGCATCCCGAATGCTGTCATTTCACGAACGATAAAACCCAGGTGCAAAAGCGAGGCGACGATGGAAGCAGCGGGTAAGGGTGGGTCATAAAACGTGACAAAGTTTGCCTGGGATGACAGGCACTTTAACCCCAGCCCGGTAAGAGCTTCCAGCAAGTAGGCGCGCCCGGCTTGAACTGCCTGTTTCTGGCGGGCAAGAAAGACTTCATCGTCAAGGCTGGCGAGGGCCGCGGCCAGGGCAATATCTCCGGTGTGAAATGGGAGGCGCGTGTGCCGGACGTAATCGGCCAATTCTACCGGACCGATCAAGCAGCCGATCCGCAGGTTTGCAAGCCCTCCAGCTTTGGAAAAGCTACGGACTGCCAGCACATTGCGCCCTTCGCGAATGAAAGCAGGTGTATTGGCATACGCTGGGTCACCTACGTAGTCGTAGTAGGACTCATCAAAAACCACGACTACGTGAGGGGGGACGCGATCCAGAAAGTTTTCCGCTTCCCGGTGAGAAATAATATGCCCGGTGGGGTTGTTGGGCGAACATAGAAATACCAGGCGCGTATCATCGTCAATGTGCTCGGCCATGGCGGTTAGGTCGTGCCGGTAATCGGGAGCCGGCTCAACAATTTTCGATTCACCGCCGAATGTTGTGGTGAGAATCTTGTACATTGGGAAGGTCGTCCGGCACATTACGGTATTCCCTCCATCGAAGATGAAAGCCTGTGTGATCATGCGTAAAATATCCGTTCCGCCGTTCCCGGTCACAAAGTTGTCTTCTTGCAGGGGTGGGTTAAGACGTTCGGCCAGCGTGCGGCGCAACGTTCGATCCAATACACCCGGATAACGGTGCGCCTGTTCGAGCAATGAGCGGGCTGCCTCAATGGCCTGGGGGGACGGTCCGATTGGGCTTTCGTTGGAGGCCAGTTTGGTGATTTCTTTCAGACCCAACTCCTCTTTCACCGCTTCAATCGATTTTCCGGCAATGTAAAGGGGTACGTCCAATAAATTGGGGTTAAAGCGTGGGCCGGTCATGTACTTGCTCCTTTTTCAAAATGGCGGCCAGCACCCTTTCTGGAGTCATGGGAAGTTCGGTCATCCGAATCCCGATGGCGTCGTAAATTGCGTTGGCGACGGCCGCAGCGGTGGGGGTGCCGCCCATCTCGCCGACGCCCTTTGCTCCAAATGGCCCGCCCGGATCGTCCGTTTCAACGATGATGGTCTCGATTTCAGGCATGTCTGCGGCGGTGAACAGGCGGTAGTGGTGAAAGTCCGGGTTGAGAACCCGCCCGTTTTCGACAATTAACTCCTCCGTAAGGGCGTAGCCCAATCCCATCTGTGCGCCCCCCTCGATCTGCCCTTCGACGGCCATTGGATTGATCGCCCGGCCCACATCGTTCGCGCACGCCAGACGCAGGACGCGCACCTGTCCTGTTTCGGTATCCACTTCTACCTCCGCCATCTGTGCACCGAAACCGTAAGCGGCTGAAATATTTCCTTTGTAAGTGGCTTTATCCACCAATTTGGTCGGAGGGTCATACCAGCCTTCGCCAATGACCACCGTTCCTCCTTCGCGGAAGTGCCGCTGGCGGACGACTTTTGAGAGGGGGAGGGAGGGGATAGTGGCGGGTGGTGAGTGAGGAGTGGCGAGTTCTATCCGCCCATTGCGGGCGATGAGTTGATCGGGGGAAACGCCAAGCATTTCGGCGGCGGTTTCAAAGATTTGGGCGCGGGCATCGAGGGCAGCAAGGTGGGCTGCGTTCCCGGCGATGAAGGTCGTCCGACTGGCGTGGACGCCTACGTCCCAGGGTTTGACATCCGTATCCGTGTTGATCACGGAAATATCTTCCGGACACACTCCCAGCGCCTCGGCGACGATCTGTGCCAGGACAGTCTCAGACCCCTGCCCAATCTCGGTCGACCCCGTGACAAGCGTCACATGTCCGAAGTCGTCCACTTTGACGGACGCTCCACAACCGTCGCTGCGGTAAATCCGCGCCCCTCCACCGACGTTGAGAGTTGTGGCGAAACCGATGCCGCGTTTCAAGGTATTTGAATTGGAGGATTGGGCATTAAAGATGGGTGTCTGATAATGGGTAACTGGTTCTGGAATTGCTTCGTCGCCTTGTCGCTTTGCTGCTCGGTCCGCTGCCGCTGCAACGGCTTGCAGGCACTCTTTCATCCCACAGGAGGTGATCACCAAACCCTGGGGCGTGGTAGTGTTCGGTTCGTTTGCATTGAGTAATCGAAATTCGACCGGGTCCATGCCTACCGCCTCGGCCAGTTGATCCATCATCGTCTCGACAAAAAAGGTGGACTGTGGATTGCCATAACCACGCATTGCGCCTGTGACCAGATTGTTGGTATACACACAGTCTGCCTTGAATCGCACATGGGGGATTTTGTAGAGAGAGGCAGTGGTTTCCATCATCACAAGAGGAGTGACTGACCCCCAGGAGACGTACGCGCCGATGTCAAGCACGGCAGCCACGTCCCGAAAAGTGAGCCGACCATCTCGACGCACTCCAGCTCGAAGAGAAACTTCAGCGGGTTGGCGAGCCGGCCCGGCATTGAACTCCTCGCGACGGGTAAAAGCCAGCCGAACTGGTTTGCCTGCTTTAATCGCCATGAGCGCAGCAATGGGTTCGTAAGGGTAAATATCCAACCCCCGCCCAAACGCGCCGCCGATGGAAGTTTGAATAATGCGAATCTGGCTGCCTGGGATTCCCAATGCCTCTGATAGATCGCGCTGCAACAAAAATGGGATTTGGGTGGTGCTCCACAGGGTTAACCGTCCCCCATGCTCAAATTGTGCCACGACAACGCTGGTTTCCATGCAGGCGTGGGTCACATAGGGCAAGCGATAGCTGGCTTCTAAAATCACGTCTGATTCAGCCTCTCCCCGTAAAAGCTCGCCATGGGAATAATGATACGTTTGGAACAAGTTTGATCCGTGTTCGGAGTGAACGAGCGGGGCGTCTGGAGTCAATGCTTCTTCGATGGAGAAAATGGCCGGGAGTGGTTCATACTCCACCTGGATTAACGCAAGGGCTTCATATGCGGTATCCGCATCCACAGCGACCACACCCGCGATTTCGTCTCGCAGGCTGCGCGCCATGCTTTTGAAAGGCGTCTGATCTTTTCCGTATCCGAAGCGGGTGGGGGCATTGTCGGCGGCAGTCAGCACGCATTTGACTCCCGGCAGGCGTTCGGCGCGGGAGGTGTCCACTCGCACGATGCGGGCATGGGGGTGTGCCGAATACAGGATTTTTCCGTGCAACAAACCGGGCAGGCGTACGTCGTGGCCGTAAGTAGCCCGTCCTGTGGCTTTATCGGGAGCGTCGAGTTTGGGGATGCGTTGGCCGATGAGGGAAGACATAGTTAATGAGAAGTAAGAAATGATCAGTGGGAAACCGACATGATGGCTTCGACAATTTTCACGTAACCCGTGCAACGGCACAGGTTCCCGGAGAGACGGGCGCGGATTTCGGTTTTAGAAGGGTGGGGATTGTCAGCGAGCAGGGCCAGGGTGTTCATCACCACGCCGGGGGTACAGAATCCGCACTGGATGCCGCCTTTTTCGACGAGGGCTTGCTGTAACGGGTGGAGCGCGCCGTTTTGGGTGATCCCTTCTATGGTCAAGATTTCGGAACCATCGTAATCCACTGCGAGCAGCAGACAGGCGTTCATCGCCAGGCCGTCCAGGTGCAGAGTACATGCGCCGCAATTGCCGGTATCACAGCCCCGGTGGGTGCCCACCAGCCCTAGCTCGTTTCGGATCACGTCCAGCAGGCTATGGTGCGTTTCGACGTACAGTTCGTGTATGTCGCCGTTGACGGTGAGGGTGATGGCTTTTTTCATACGTTCTCGAAAAAGGTCGTGAGGGCGCGCCGGACGATGACGCCCACCATTTGTTTGCGATACCAGGCGGAGCCTTTGGCATCGTCAATAGGGTGGCTTTCTTTGGCGGCAGTCTGGGCGGCTTCCTCGATGAGATCCGCGTCCAGCCGTTTGCCGGACAGCGAGGCTTCAGCGGCGCGCGCCTGTAAAGGTGTCGGCGCTACCGCTCCCAACACAATCCTGGCCTCCTGGCAGACTCCATTCACCATCAGCAGGCGAACTGCCACACACACAACGGAAATGTCCATATAAGCACGCGGAATGTGCTTGATGAAAATGGTTTTCCCGTTGGGGGGTGGAACGGTGATTTCTTGAAGTAGTTCTCCAGGTTGGAGAGCGGTCGTTCCCGGGCCGGTAAAAAAATCTTTGAGGGGTAACGTCCGCGTTCCTGCCAGACTGACCAGATGAACGATGGCATCAAACGCGATCAATGGCGGGGCGGTGTCGGCAGAGGGGGAGCCGTTACATAGATTGCCGCCCACTGTTGCAAACGCACGGATTTGTTCCGATGCCATCCTGCTGGCCGCATGGGATAGGGCTGGATAGTGCATTTGGATAAGGGGTGAACGGTGAACTTCACGCAGGGTGGTCAGCGCGCCGATCCTTAATCCCCGTCCTTCCTCGTACGCGATCCCCTTCAGTTCAGGTAGACGTTTGAGGTTAATGACCGTTTTCGGTGCTTTCAAGCCGTTCCGCATATTAAGCACCATATCGGTGCCTCCGGCAATAACGTGTGCACTGGCATTTTCTCTTGCCAGCAAATCAAGCGCTTCCGGGAGTGACGTGGGTGTGCGATAGTTGAAAGGGAACATGGAATCGGTATGGAGATTAGTCCGAAAAAAGGTGTGCGTGGGGGTGTACACCCACGCACACCTTTTTTCGGAAAACCTTCTCTCTTAGCCTGAGGAGTTACACTTTTGTTTCCTGTTCTTTTTTGGCGTGGTAGCCGGTTTCGAGGGCGATAAGGTTGAGTTCCAGCCCGCGCTTGGAGATATTTTTCAGTGTTTCTTGGAGCGTTTCAAAGGAAAGCGGCATCTTTGGGTGGGCAGCGGCAAACCCCGCCAGGACGACGTTTGCAACCGCGGCAGCTCCAAGTTCTATGGCCAACTGGCTGGCGGGCACACAATGAATATCAAGAGCGAGACGGGAGACTTCACCAGCGACTTCCGAGCGCAACCCATTTTTAGCATTGACAAAAGCCGTCCCACCGGAGCGAAGATAGGGCAAATTTCGTACCGCCTCATCCGTTTCCAGAGCAATAAGAATGTCTGCTGTTCCATGTGGAATGAGGGGGGCTTGATTGCCACTGATTTTGAGATGAGAAATCACTGAGCCGCCTCGCTGGCTCATGCCATGGGTTTCGGACACCATTACGGGAAGACCGTTCGCAATGGCTGTTTTTGCCAGCAGCCGGGTGAGAAAGACCACACCCTGGCCGCCAAGACCGCAGAGGATAATTTTGGTTTCCATTCGTATCCGGATGTCTTGTATTTAATATTTCGGAATGATGAAGCCTTTGTAGCACGCGTCAATACACTGCCCGCACTCCACGCAGATATTGTAGTCGATATCCACGCGCCTGCGGTCCGAGGCGAGAACTAGAGCAGGACATTCAAAAGCTTCGACGCAGAAACGGCAGCCATCGCATTCTTCCGTGATCAAGACAGGAATGGGGTACTCCTGCAAAGGAGTTGGATCGTATAGCGTGCATGGGCGGTTAGCGATCACGACAGCGACTCCGCCATCGTCTGCCTGGCAGTATTTGTAGGCTCCCGTGAGGATCTGGCTGAAACTTTCCTGTTCGTAAGGGTCTGTTTCGACGACGAACCCCACGCCGCAAGCGCGCGCCATTTCAGGGAGCGAAACCCTGTAAGTCGCATCACTCCCATCGGCGAGTAGTTCGTTGGCCGCAGTGGGTTGGAAACCAGTCATTGCAGTTGTATGGTTGTCCAGGATGACAAGAACGAAGCGCGCCCCGGTATGGACGGCGTTGATCAGGGGGACGATGCCGGAGTGAAGGAACGTGGAGTCGCCAATTGTGGCGATGACTGGACGTTTATCTCCGACAATCCGGTTGGCATGGTAAAACCCGTGCGCCATAGAAACCGAGGCGCCCATGTCCACGAGAGTGTCTACCGCGCGCAGGTTGGTTCCAAGCGTATAGCATCCGATGTCCCCAGGGTAGATTGCGCCGGGCCCAAAGGTGCGTTTCATGGCGAAAAAGGCGGAGCGGTGTCCGCAGCCGGGGCAAAGACGCGGGCGGCGGACAGGGAGGGGGAGTTTCTGGATTAGTGCTCCTAACGCTTCATCTGCCGGTGAAGGGGGCGTTTGGATTCCGGCTTCGGACAGCACCCCTTTTAAAGATGTGAAAACCACTTCAGGGGTCAGTTCCCCCGCTCCGGGGACGGTCCCGTCTCCCCGTCCGTGCAGGGTTGTCTCCGCCGGGATTTGCATTTCGATGCAGGCATCGGGTTCTTCAATCACGATTACGGCATCTTTCCCGGCGAGAAATTCCCGTACCAGTGAGCGCGGTAAGGGGTAAGGTGTACCAATTTTCAAAACAGGCAGGGATAAGCCCAGATGTTCGAGGGCCTGCAGGGCGGTGTTGTACGCGACCCCGGAGGCGATAATGCCGATTTTGTGCGGGGAGTCGGCGTTGACGACGAAGTTGAGGGGGGAAACGGCGAATTCTTGCTCGATGTCGAGAAGTTTTTGGTTGAGTTCCCGGTGCAGGTAGTAACGGAATTTGGGGGTAGAAGTCCAGCGCGCGGGGTCCCTTTTGAACTTGATTTTGGGGATGGGGTTTTCGGGGAAATCACCGTTGAGGTCCATGCTTTGAAGAGCGTGGCACAGGCGGGTGGTCGGGCGCAGCATGACCGGCTGGCCGTATTTTTCGGAGAGGGCGAGCGCATGCCCGACCATGACGCGAGCTTCTTCGGGGGTGGCGGGGTCGAAAACAGGGACTTTGGCGGTGAGCGCCATCAAGCGGGAATCTTGCTCAGTTTGGGATGAGTAGGGGCCGGGATCGTCGGCGGCGATGATGAGAAAACCGCCTTTCACCCCGGTGTAAGCCGCACTGAAGAGGGGGTCGGCGGCGACGTTCAGCCCGACCTGTTTCATCGTGACGGCGGCGCGCAACCCGACCCAGGTAGCCGCAAGGGCCACTTCAAGGGCAACTTTTTCGTTGGTAGACCATTCTGTGTAAATCTGGCGGTTGAATTTTTTCTGGTATTTGATGACTCCGGCCAGGATTTCTGAGCTGGGAGTGCCGGGATAGCCGGTGACGACCCGGCACTCTTGTTCAACCAGCCCCAGACCAATGGCTTCGTTGCCTAACAGTATATCTGTGCTCATAACTCTCTCTTCGTACTCTTTCTGGTAGCAAGGAAAATTTCCATATATTGGTACGGACGTGATTACACACCAATTTCTCGAAATCTCTTGCTTTAAATCTTTAACTAATCATCAAAAATAAAGACAGGTTCCTGGTAGAGGCGAATCTTGTTGGTACGCAACCGCTGGCGAATCTGGGTTTCTAGCCAGTTGTTTTTGTCATCCAACGAATTTTCATCATTGAGGATTTCGAGTGGCGCAGCCAATCCCAACGCTCTTCCGAGGATCAGATGCCTGGTAATGCCCATCGGAACCTTATGCCCATTGAAGGCAATTTGCATGATTTCCGAAGGTGTAAAGGGTGGAAAGGAAACGATGGCCGTCAAGTCCGGGTATTCCTCAATGAGGGTTTGCAGTTCTACAAAGGCTGTCCGGTGAACTTCTGCTTTGCCTCTATAAATCGAAACTAAATTACAAAGCTGGTCTGCCTGGCAATGAATGTCACCCTCGCAAGAAACGGCATAATTCTGGCCATTGCGGAATGAGAGGCAGGCAATCACTTCACGTTGAGCCAGTTTCTCTTGGGCGAGATCAGTCTCCGTGCGAAGAACGGTCAATTCCTTTAATTCACCAAGATTGCCCAGAAGCCGGTGTGAGGGGAAGCCCACAACGATGTGGTTCCATACCTTTAGTTCAACCCTGTCCGAGGAATAATCCACTATCTGGACCAAAGCACACCGAATGCCCATCTCGCGCAAGGCAGAGGTACGGGTGGCTCCATCCAGCACCACATATGTATTGCCTGGGCCGGGCTGTTCAGCGACAATGATCGGATTTTTGAGTTTCCCATCCCGGTTGAACGCGCTCATCAAACGCTTTACCCGGTATGGATCGTCCTCCTCATGCAACTGCAAAGATTCGACGGGGACAATCCGCAAGCGGATATCGGATGGTGTGAGGACATTCATATGCAGCCCATTCAATGAAAATCACTTCTGCTCCATGGAAGTGGAGCAGAAGTGATTTCAAAGGTGGTTCTTACAGGTTTACTTCTGGCAGATGGGACATCGCTTCGGCAATCTTTTCCTCGGGGTACTCGTATCGCTTCAGATTGCCCTTTTTGTATTCATCGTAAGCGGACAAATCGAAGAGCCCGTGCCCGGAAAGGTTAAAGGCGATGACTCTGCTTGTACCTTCCTCTTTGCATTTGACCGCTTCGTTGATGGCAGCCCGGACGGCGTGGGCAGATTCAGGAGCCGGGAAGATCCCTTCAGCCTGGGCGAACATCAACGCACCTTCAAAGGTGTCGATCTGATCGATTGCCACTGCTTCGATATGGCCGCTGTCCAACAGCGCGGATACATGGGGGGCCACTCCGTGGTAACGCAGACCACCTGCGTGGATGCCCGCCGGGACAAAATCGTGGCCGAGCGTGTACATTTTTACAATCGGAGCCATGCGGGCGGTATCCCCATAGTCAAAGGTGTATTTGCCTTTGGTAAGAGTGGGGCAGGCTGTCGGTTCAACGGCGAGGATGCGGGCGTTCTTACCATTGCTCAGGTTTTGATGGATGAACGGGAAGGCGAACCCGGCGAAATTGCTTCCGCCGCCCACGCACCCGATGACCACATCCGGGTATTCCCCAGCCATTTCCATTTGCTTGAGCGACTCCTGGCCGATCACGGTCTGGTGCATCAATACGGGCCCTAGTACGGACCCCAGCGAATATTTATATTTCCCACCAGAGGTGGCTGCAGCTTCAACGGCTTCGGAGATGGCAATTCCCAACGAGCCGGGGCTGTCAGGGTCTTGTTCCAGCATACTACGCCCGTAATTGGTTTGGTCGGATGGGCTTGGGGCGACAGTTGCCCCGTAATTTTCCATGATAATGCGGCGGTAGGGTTTCTGGTGGTAAGAAACTTTGACCATGTAAACGTGACACTCCAGCCCAAAGAAATTACAGGCCATCGCAAGCGCGGAACCCCATTGCCCGGCTCCGGTCTCGGTCGTAAACCCGGTGATGCCTTCTTGTTTCGCATAAAACGCCTGCACTACGGCTGTATTGGGCTTATGGGAGCCTACCGGGGAAACGCCTTCATTTTTATAGTAAATGTGAGCAGGGGTATCTAATGCCTTCTCCAGCCGTCTGGCGCGTATCATCGGAGTAGGCCGCCAGAGTTTGTAGATTTCCTGCACTTCCTCGGGGATTTCAATCCAGCGGTCCATACTGACGGCCTCACCGATGAAACGCATGGGGAAAAGTACGGAAAGAAATTCGGGGGTGACAGGCTCCTTCGTCTGCGGGTGTAACACTGCATTCCAGGCCGTCTCAGCCGGGTTGACAGGCATGTCTGGATTTATATTGTACCAGGCCGAAGGCATGTCTTTTTCGGTTAGGGTGTATTTATATTGAGCACTCATTGACTTATCTCCTGAAGATAGTTTACATAAGTAAAACTGTGGAAAACCACAGTTCTCTCCTGGCGGTGGGGAGGCGTTTGAGATTGTAGAATATGCCTCATTTTTGTTAGTTCCGTCAAAATAATGGGGCATATTTAATATACAGCAAGTTGTGATTTTGTCAACAAAGTGAATAATTTCACGATAACGTGTGCCTGCAAAATTCGACCCATGCCGCACACTGATTCAGGGGGGAATGGTATACAGGGTGGAAGAAAATTGCGTTGGCTAATCTTATCCTGACTACTTCTCCTGTCCATTAAAAACTCAGTGGATATAAACCCGATTTCTTCTCGACGAATTCCGCATCCTGGTACAGGGATGAGTTCCTTTTCGGCGGGTGGCGAAGGTGAAGATCGTGTTTGATTGGGCCAATTACCGCCGGGCGTACTACGTCTAGCCAGCGTGCCATCAGGAACACGCCCCTTTAGACCAACGGTTTGGACTGGAACCGGGACAGGTCACGGCGGGAAGGCAGATTTATTAGTCGTCGCCGGGGTACAATTTTTTTTTGAAGAAGGCCGTCAATTAGTGGAACGGTTCTTATCGTCCGAAACGCTTATACGGCTCACTCGTTGGGGCGCGTGTTCCCTTGGAAACCGAATGGTACGAATTGAAAATCGGCTGTTAGTTATGAGGTGGAAGTGCGGTCCAAAATGTTCATCCAAAGATCGTACAAGAGATGTTGGGACATTCCAGCATTGTCTTGACCTTAGACACTTACAGCCATATAATTCCGGCAATGCGTAAAGAAGCTGCAGAGAAGATGGAAGAGATAATTAAGGTTCTTTAGGAATCGGCGTTAACCACGGCAAATCCCAAAGAGCTATAATTAATGCTTAACTTATGCTTACGCATTAGCAGTAAATGGTGAGAATGGACTAAATAGACCCGTGTATAGCATAAAACACCCTAAAATACCCATATATTGGATATTTTGGACGTATTTGACAATGCCCCCGTAGCTCAACTGGACAGAGCGCCTGACTTCGGATCAGTAGGTTGTGGGTTCAAATCCTGCCGGGGGCGCTTTTTTGTAAAGGGAAAAGCTACTTTACCCCTATAAATTGGAGGAGATAAATGTAAAATTTGTCTATGCAATCCATAGTTTCTATGGCAATTGCACCAAAACTGCACCATGTTGCACCAAAAACTAAATGTGGAAAGGCGACTCGTTGCTCTCCAAATCAAATAACGCACCCGGAACTTAGGTGCGTTATTTTTTGTGAAATAGCCTGCGACCTTCGGGTTATAAGCTAAAATCGTAGAATGGGGATCTTAGCTCGTAAAACCTGTCTATTTGGCGAACCCGATGGTCTATGTCTCAGGAAGGTATAAAGGTGTTAGTTTTTTGAAGTGGGTTTCGTTTTGGGATCATATTAACCGATTAAACTTTCGTCAAGCCTGATTGTGAAACCAATTCGTTCATAAGCAATATTTGATCATACAGCTCTGTAAGGTGTAAATTTCAAAATTGTTGGTTTTATTTCGAATCTTAGGAATTTATACACATTTATAATTGTGTTCAAGGAACCGGACAAGCCCAATGGCAAGCCTCGGATTTGATAACCAACAACAGTACATTGGTAAAAGCAAGATTTGGATTTCTGGCCAGGTTGCCAGGGCCGCTTTTGTTTCGCGACTGACAATGCGGAATCAGATTATCTTCAATCAAAAACCAGCGGTCAACTGGGAAGATTTGGATGACCTTTTCCAGCAGTCGCGGATGGCTGGCGCTATCCCGGCGGGCAATCAGTACAAAGGTGGCTGCTCCGGTGACAATTCAAACACCCCTCGCACCCACAGCTTGCCACGCTGCCTATAGTCGGTATCAAAGGTCACTCCCTTTAATTTACACAATTTACGTTATACCGACAAATCATGGCTAGGCTTTTTTATATAACCATGCAGAAAAACAGGAAAATCTAAGTGCCCCCGAGAGGACTCGAACCTCTGAGCTACGGGGGCATAAAAATCTCCTGATAGGTTTCGTCTTCCCATTTCGACCCTCAATCTTATTGTATCAGTCTTAGAGAAGTTTGAGCACAAAAGCAATTTGTTCAGCAGACACCAAAATTGTACATCTGAAATACACTCTTAACGTAAGTTTTGCACAATCAACAGCGGAATCGTAAAAAACGCAGAAAAATAGATCGCCGAGTTGGTGGCTGCGGATTGCGAAAAAAGAGTTGTTTGCCAGCAAAGACGCTGGCATTACTGAACCTTAACAACATTCCATCTGAATTTTGGATGACACGAGCCGAGG
>DATDOR010000564.1:0-2161 GCA_035293165.1 Anaerolineales bacterium
CCTCTCTACGGGGAATTTGGGTGCTATCGAAGTCGATCAGGGCGCTGCCGAAGCCATTCTCCAGGGCGGGAGCGTTCTCCCTCCGGGGATTATCAACGTGAGTGGCAGCGTTGAGCGTGGCCAGGCCATTCGTGTCCTCAACCCTGACGGAGTCGAAATCGCCCGCGGCCTGGTCAACTACAAAACTGAAGACATCCGCAAAATCGCCCGCCACAAAAGCAACAAAATCGAAGCCATTCTCGGATACTTTTACGGCGATGAAGTCATTCACAGGAGCAATTTGGTGTTGATGATTTGAGGTAACTGCTCAGGCTAAAAGAGAGTAAACATGAACCTTACCCAACTTGGAAAACAGGCTCGCCACGCCTTTACCAAAATTTCCCGAACCAGCAGTGAGACCCGCCGGAACACTGTCCTCGCGATTGCCGACCAACTCGAACAATGCTTCGACGCCATCCAAACCGCTAACCAGCAGGATATTTCTCTGGCCCAGGCCGGGGGGATGCGCGAATCCTTGATCGATCGTCTGACCCTGACTGAATCCCGCCTACACGGTCTTGTCGGGGATGTACGTACCCTCGCCGGTCTACCCGACCCCATCGGGGAAACCTTCGACGCCCGCACCCTGCCCAACGGCCTCCGCATCCACCGCCAGCGCGTCCCGCTGGGTGTTCTGGGCGTCATTTATGAATCTCGCCCCAACGTCACCATTGACGTCGCCGCCCTCGCGGTCAAGACCGGCAACGCTGCCATCCTGCGCGGCGGCAAAGAAACCATCCACAGCAACCTGGCTCTTGTCAACGTCATCCACGCTGCCCTGCGCGAGAACGGCCTGCCCGCCGAAGTTATCCAATTCATTGACGACCCTGACCGCGCCCTCGTTGGGGAAATGCTCCGCCTCAACGATTTCATTGACGTCATCATCCCACGCGGGGGGAATGGTCTGCACCAGTTTTGCCGCCAAAACGCTACCATCCCCGTCATCACCGGTGGGATTGGCATCTGCCATCTGTTCGTGGACGAAACCGCCAACCTCGACGCTGCCCTGCCCGTCATCTTCAACGCCAAGACCCAACGCCCCAGCGTATGCAATTCTCTCGACACTGTCCTGGTGCATGAAAACATCGCCGCTGATTTTCTCCCCCGTATTGTCGAACATCTTGCCCCTGCCGGAGTCACCTTCCGTGCCGAACCGGGCGCGGCGGCATTCCTCGATCATCCTGCTGTCTCCCCCGCCGGGCCGGAAGATTTCGACACCGAATGGTTATCGCTCGTCCTCGGCCTGAAAGTCGTCCCCGACCTGGAGGCCGCCCTCGAACACATCCACACCCACAGCACTTTCCACTCTGACGGCATCCTCACCCAAGCCCAATCCCACGCCGACCGCTTCATCCGCGAGGTGGACTCCGCGGCCGTTTACGTCAATGCCAGCACGCGCTTCACCGACGGCGGGCAGTTTGGGTTGGGTGCAGAAGTCGCCGTCAGCACCCAACGCCTGCACGCCCGCGGTCCGATGGGACTGCCAGAGTTGACAACGTATAAATGGGTGGTTGTGGGGGATTACACGGTAAGAGATTAAAATATCCCCCGATTAATGAAGTGCGCGGCGTCTGATGCCACGCACTTTTTATTTCGAAAACGATGCACGGTCAGCCAGACGGCCTATCTCAATTACCTGCTGCGTTGCCAACAGGGACTGTTTTGGCTGAGTGAAAAGATAATTCTTTCCGCTTCAGGTTATCATGTGAAAAGATAACACTTTCTCGTTCGTAGGATTCTTCCCGCCGGGAAAGTCGTGACGACATCACGACGGCCGAAAGGAACAGAATTGAACAAATAAAAGATAGGCTGGCTAGAATCCAAAATAAAATTGATAACATCTTGAACTCCTTGTCGGTATATATAATACCATATTTCTAAAAAAACAAGCCCCTTAGCCGAAAAACTGACTAAGGGGTTAAATATTATATCGCTTAGGCAGTCCGGCGATCATACGGTCAAGTAATTTTAGATTACTAAACCGGTTAGACCCGTAACTTTGCGCCCCTGCCTTTCGACAGGTTTGCCTTTTTCTAACAATAGAGTTATTTAATTATTGGGCTAAGTATACGATGGGATAAAAATAATGACAACTCCACCAATAGTACTATGGGTCATGTAA
>DATDOR010000565.1:0-7011 GCA_035293165.1 Anaerolineales bacterium
TCGCAGAATATGAGCCCATCTTCAACTTCATGGGTGAGTTCTTCCCCATTCCCATCCACAATAAATGTGTCATCTATAAACAAAAAAGCGGTCCCATTGGCAATACAAGTAAAATTAACGGTCACAACGATACCTTCATCACAAGGAGGTGTTGGATCTACTTGGCTGACTTGATAATCAATGTTTCCCTCTTCTGTATCTACGATATTAATAAACACTTGATCGGGCTGTGGGCATGTACCAGGAAGAACTTGTGTCCCAGTCTGGGAAGTATTGGCATCAATGATGGTGATTAGGTCCGTATCATAGGACAACTGCAAATCCATATCATAGACATCTGTGAAATTAGACAATTGAATGAGGGCCTGTCCAGGTTGTCCGTTTACCTGGACGGTTTGTGTGTCAGGGCTGACCCACACCAGGGGTTGATCGGACGACGTTGCCGTCATAGAGGGGGTGGGCGTGAAGGTTGGAGTCTCCGAACCAGATAGCGTTGGAGTCACAGAGGGAGTCGGGGTTGTGGTGGGAGGGGTACCTGTGACAGTCGGGCTGGGTGTCCAGGTCAGGGTTTGTGTGGGTGTTCGGGTAATCGTTGGCGTAGGGGATGGCGTTTCCGGCCAGGTTTGGGTTAATGTTGCCGATAACGTATTCGTAGGAGGGCGCGGGGAAGGCGTATCCGTCGGATAGGGGGTATCTGTTGCAGTGGGGGGAGGAAGGGTTGCCGAGGGAACCAGCGTTCGTGTAGGCGTTGTGGTTGGGGAGGAAGGGGATGTGCCTCCCTGGCAGGAAACCAATAATGGTAAACCTAAAATAAAGAAGAGAACGGCATACACTCGAACGCGCATAAATTGGTTCAAACAAACGGACGGTAAAATAGCTCACCTTTGGTAATCTGTCAAGGACGGTGCAATTATTTTGGCTCTTTGGGATTTGCCGTGGTTGCCTCCCCGCCGATTCCTCAGGAGCACGATTATAATAATGCCATGTCCTCTCTTTACGAAAGCAAAATACTCAAACAACGCAATCGCGAACTTTCCATCCTCAACACGATAACCGAAGCGCTAAACCGGTCGGTTGATTTAGATGAAACCTTGCGTGTCACTCTCGCCCAGGTTGCTGATTTATTCGACCTGCAAACTGCGTGGGTCTGGCTGCTACGGGAAGGAACAGGGGAATCATATCTGGCCGCAGCACAAAATCTACCTCCCGCTTTAACAAAAAAGCCAGAACGCATGGAAGGGCCCTGCTACTGTCTGGACACCTATAACTCTGGCGATTTGGATGGTGCGGCAAATGTCAATATCATCACATGCAGCCGGTTAAAGTGGCTGAGTGAAGGGACAGGTGGGCTGCGTTACCACGCGAGTATTCCCCTCTATGCGCATGGGAAAAAACTAGGGGTGTTAAATGTTGCCAGTGGGGATTGGCGCGAGCTTTCCCCCGAAGACTTGCGCTTGCTTTACACCATTGGTGATTTGCTGAGTATTGCCATCGAGCGTGCTCGCCTCTTCCAAAGGAGTGTTCAGTTGGGCGCATCGGATGAACGTAACCGTCTCGCGCGCGAGATTCATGACACGCTGGCCCAGGGACTGGCTGGGATCGCATTACAACTCGAAACTGCTGATGCGCTTTTGGACGGACAGGCTGCCCCAGCAAAAATCCAACATTATGTACAATATGCCCTCAAAATGACACGAGCCAGCCTGGAAGAAGCCCGTCGCTCGGTCCTGGATTTGCGCGCGGCCCCTCTCGAAAACCACACATTAGCTGAAGCTTTGCGTGCCTTGGCCGAGTCGTACCAATCAAAATGGAATATGAAGGTAATTTTCAGCGCTACCGGACAAAACCACCCGCTGCCCGTACAAGTAGAAACGGGTCTATACCGTGTCGCACAGGAAGCGCTAACCAACGCACAAAAACACGCCAATGCACAAAAAATTATCTTGCGTCTGGTTACAACACTGGATCACATTCAACTGACGATTGCAGATGATGGACAGGGATTCGATCCCGAGAAGTTGATACAGGGACGGTTTGGATTAGTGGGTCTCAATGAGCGGGTGAAGCTCCTCGGCGGACAATTCCACTTGCAATCCAGCCCAGGAGAGGGGACACAGGTGGAAGCAATTGTCCCATTGGCCTAATTCCCTTTCTTCATCTTCGCTAGAGTCGAAAGCATAAATCCTAACGCGGTAAAAAAGGCGAGTGCCACCTTGGTCACATCCATTACTGGTTCGACACGGACACCCTCCTCGGTCGCGATGACAACTGCCACTGGGCGAGATGTAGAATAACCACCGCCGCCACCCCCTCCGTCTCCTTTCCCATCACCACCGATACCAAAACCCATGCCGGTGATTACTTCAGCAGCAGGAATGATGGTAACGGAACCCTTTTTAACTGGCTCTCCATATACTTTACTCACACTGGCTGAGTCAATAAATTTATCAACCACCAGATTTGCACTTTCAACGGGGGTAATTTTTGTATCATCTTCTTGGTTGTCAGTCATGTTGTGCTCCTTTTCTTCGATAAATCATCCAGATCAATAACGAACTGAGCAAACCTAAGCCCAATATCATTAACTGCGCCCGGCGAGTCACATCAATGATAGGGATGATTTGCTCTTCTTCAGTAGAATTTTGAGCAAGCACCGAGTCCGGGCGGCTCCAGGAAAATACCCCGCCCGGTCCCGGCAAATTAATCCGAATGGTTTGGATAAAGGGGGTGAGCCGGGTTTGGCCTACATGAACGGGTTCCCCCGTTCGAGATTCAATCTCCAACCAGGACATTTTTACGTGCCCTCACCTGAACCTTCTGAAGCCCGAAGTTTCTCACTCAGCTTTTGCAACTCAGCATTCACTGTTTGTAACGCTTTTCCCAAATCTTTACGGATTATACTTTCAACCTCCCCAGTCTCAACACGAGCGCGAATATCCTCTACCTCAGCTTTAACACGCTGGCCGACACCCGATTGGGAAACCTCATCCGATGCCTGCCGTAATGAAGCGCCTAACTCTTTCAGGCCCTGCTCAATTTCAGTTTGCAACTGCTGCCGTTCGGGGCGTTCCCAGGCAGCGCGCAACACCTCTTTTAAGTGTTCGCCAAGAGCGCGAAACGCAGCGCTGAGGTCTTCTTCTTGAGATGGATGTTGTTCAGTCATTTTGTACTCCTTTTTGAGTCTCCTATTTTTTGAATGTAACCGTTCAGTTCCCCCACCTGCAGGGGGTAAGAACCCGAAAAAATGGTGTCCGCAGGGGGTCTACACCCCCTGCGAACACCATTTTTTCGGATAATCCCCTCACCAAGTGAACGGTTACTTTTGAATTATAGCATCACAAAATGATTTCCTTAAAGTAACTGCTCAGGTTAAAGTAGAGGAAATTCTGAACCTTTGCCGTTTCAGTCATACCCCACGCTAATTTCTTGACGTAACGGCAAAAGGCATCTATACTCAACGTGTTTCTCCCCCATCATTCCTATTGGTTATAGAAGTTGCCCAAACTTACCGATCTCGACCGCCAGCTTATTCGTCGTCTTAACCAGAATGCGCGGATTTCAAGTGCAGAACTGGCCCGTGAATTTGGCACGTCTGAACGAACTGTACGGCATCGCATCCAACGGCTCATAAACGAGGGTATTCTCAAACCAGTTGCTGTTGTCAATCCAGCCATGTTTGGTTATACACTGGTTGTAGATATTTTTTGTGAGGTAGAAGTTAGTGAACGGGAGAGAGTCGTTAAGGCTCTTCAGAAAATGCCTGAAGTTTCTTACATGGCTTTTTCAACAGGGGATCAAGACATCAGTTTTCAAGCCCTTTTCAAAAACAGCGAGGATATGCACAAATTTATCACTCAAAGGATTTACTCTATCCCGGGCATCCGGCGGACACGGACAGTCCTCGTGCCGCTCATCGTCAAAGACACCTATCAATGGCTGCCACCAGAGGATGGGTTTTTTTAAACTTCAAAAGGAGTGCCCATGGCAGAACATCCCATCGCTATTGAAATGCGAAATGTGTACAAACGCTTCCCCAACCCAGGTGGGGGAGAGGTGATTGCCGTCAACAACGTTTCACTCCAGATCAAAGACGGTGAATTCTTCTCTCTGCTCGGCCCGTCAGGGTGTGGGAAAACGACCAGTTTGCGGATGATCGCCGGGTTTGAACTCCCGTCAGAAGGTGAAATCCACATTCGCGGCAAAGAGATGGGACAGGTTGCCCCGTTCCAACGCCCGGTCAATACGGTGTTTCAGCAATATGCCCTATTCCCCCACATGACGATTGGCGAAAATGTCGGGTTTGGGTTGGAGATGAAAGGCGTCTCCCGCGCGGAACGGGAAAAACGCGTTACTGAAGCGCTGGAAATGGTTCGGCTGCCAGGGATGGAAAAACGCAGGCCTAAACAGCTTTCCGGTGGCCAGCAGCAGCGCATCGCCCTCGCCCGCGCGTTGATCAACAAACCAGAAGTGCTGCTCCTCGACGAACCCCTCGGCGCGCTCGACCTGAAACTTCGCAAAGAAATGCAATTGGAACTCAAAACTTTGCAGCGCGAGGTGGGTATCACCTTCATCTATGTTACCCACGATCAGGAAGAAGCCCTCACCATGAGCGACCGGATTGCCGTCATGAACAAAGGGTTGTCCCTCCAGGTGGGGGAACCAGAAGAAATCTACGAAAAACCCGCAAACAAATTCGTGGCTGATTTCATTGGCGAAACGAACTTTATCGAGGGCATGATTGCCATGCAAGATGGGGAAATCGTAGAAGTGGATGTAATCGGGACAGGGCTGACTCATATCATCTCAAGCCGAAGGTTCACGAAGGGACAGGCTGTTAGTCTCGCTGTCCGCCCGGAAAAACTCCGGTTAAATTCTCCGCTTGAAAATGGCAACAATCTGAAAGGCATCGCCGAGGAAATTATCTACATTGGCACGGATACCCATTACGGCGTGCGCTTTCCAGGCGGGCAGAAGGTTCGTGTCCGCGAACAAAACATCACACGAGCACACAAATCCCTGGCACGTACGGGTGATGAAGTGACGGTCTCGTTTACCACGACCGCTGCGCGGATTTTGACGGAGTAAGATCATGCTTAAGTTCTTCCGTAGATTTAAGAGCACACAACTTTTCGGATTGCTCAGTCCTGGAGTGTTGTGGATTTTGCTCTTCTTCAACCTGCCGATCCTGATCGTGGTCTTCATCAGTTTCGTGGAACGCGGGCGCGCAGGCGGCATCAAACTTCCCCCGGTTTTTACCCTCGAAAACTATGTCCAACTCTTCAATTCCTGTGCCTCCGAGTTTTCAGGGGCGGATTGTAACCCTTTCCTTTACATCGGCATTTTCGGCCACTCCGTCCGTATTGGCCTCGTCGTTACGTTCTGGTGCATCCTCCTCGGCTACCCGCTCGCTTATTTCATCTCCCAACGCAAACCCATCTGGCGGGACGCACTGATGGTGCTGGTCATCATCCCATTCTGGACAAACTTTCTCGTCCGCACCTACGCGCTCAAACAGGTACTTGCCACAGAGGGATTGCTCAACTCGTTTTTGATGGGGACCGGACTGTTTAACCAGCCGCTCGATCTGCTCTTCAACGAATTAGCCGTCGTCATCGGGTTGGTGTACGGGTATCTGCCATTTGCTATTTTGCCAATGTATGCTTCGATTGAAAAATTTGACCATACCCTGATGGAAGCCGCTGCCGATCTGGGCGCGAACCCCCGCCGCGCGTTCTGGCGGGTGATGCTTCCGATGACCCTGCCAGGGGTGGTCGCCGCGCTCGTGCTGGTTTTTGTCCCTGTCGTGGGCGCGTTCATCACCCCGGACATCATGGGCGGCGGCAAAGTCGAGATGATCGGGACACTGATCAACCGCCAATTTAGCACCGCAAGAAACTGGCCGTTTGGCTCATCCATTTCGTTGATTTTAATGCTCCTGGTTTTGATCGGCGTCATCGCCTACTTCCGCTCCGGCGGTGAAGATGCGAAGAGGGCACTATGACAACTCAATCCACCACCGCGTCTGGAACGGTACCCCGCGAGGGCGTTACCCCCTCCCCCCGGCCAAAGGTGCGAACGTCCACCCGCATCGCCAACGGATTGCTAGGGGCAAACGCCGCACTGGTGTTCGGCTTCCTTTATTTGCCGGTCATCATCCTGATCATATTTTCGTTCAACAACACTCGTTCGGTGGCGGTGTTTACTGGATTTTCGACGGAATGGTATGTCGCGCTGGCAAACAATGACGAATTACTCGACTCGGCGCGAAACAGCCTCCTGGTTGGGGTCATTGCGACGGTGGCGTCTACCGTGATCGGAACAACGACTGCATTGGCCATGGAACGGTACAAATTCCGGTTCAAAACCGCCTTCGACGCCAATCTCTACCTCCCTATCGTCATCCCCGAAATCGTGATGGGTATTTCACTCCTGCTCTTCTTCAACCAGGCATTGTTCCCATTTCTGCAAAGCACGTTTGGCCTCCACATGTCAACGGGACTGCACACGATCGCTCTCGCCCATATCGCTTTTGATATCCCCTTTGTGTACGTGATTGTGCGTGCCCGGTTAGCGGATTTTGATCGGACATTGGAAGAAGCCGCCCAGGATTTAGGGGCCGACGAGTGGAAAACCTTTCAACGGGTAACGCTTCCGCTCCTGATGCCAGGCATCATAGGCGGCGCGCTGATGGCTTTCACGCTTTCGTTGGATGACTACTTGATCACTGTCTTCACGAAAGGCGTACAAGAACAAACCATGCCCCTGTACATTTACTCCCTCGTCCGGCGTGGGGTGACCCCAGAGATCAACGCCCTTTCGACCGCTTTGTTGTTCGGTTCAATTGGGCTGGTCGGCCTTTCGCTGACCGCGCAAGGTGGTGGGGCATTGTACACACGAGCGATGAGTGTCGGCGCAGGGCTGGGAATCGGCTTGTATGGGTTAATCAGCCTGCCTGGCATGTTCGCACCACTCATGGTTGGCAGGTTGTTCATTCGGTTAATCCTGCTGGTG
>DATDOR010000566.1:0-8209 GCA_035293165.1 Anaerolineales bacterium
AGAGGAGCAGGTAGTACGGGCAAGGAGGCAATTGGAGCGATTGCATGAACGGTTTGAGAAAGGGGAGATTGTGCACACTTTTTTTAGAGATGGGAGTTGAGGCCCATCCCGTTTTCGTGAGGTATAGGCGATGGTGATTGAATCGTTTGCAATGTAAACACCGCAATCTCCGGCGGGCAGTTGTAGCGCACTCGCAAATGGGACGTCCCCAACCCCCGGTTGGTATAGAGCGTCATACCGTTGAGTTGGTACATCCCGGAGGGGTATTTGCGGGCGTGGCGAGGAAGGTAAAGCATTCCTATTTTGGGCAGGACTACTTGCCCACCGTGGGAGTGGCCGGAGAGTTGCAGGTCGAAACAGCCGCTTGCCGCGGCTTGATCGGCAAGGTCGGGTTCGTGGGCGAGGAGGATGGTTGGACCTTTGGCACTCCCGTTCGAGGAAAGGCGAGCGGTCAGTTGATCGAGGTCGTTTGAGTCGTCGTAGCAGTCATCCACCCCAGCCAGGGTCAGGACGGCGTCTCCCCGGTAGATTGTCCGGTAGTCGTTTTTCAATTCGGTGATGTTGAACTTTTTGAGTGCGGCACGGACTTTTTCCTGCTCCCCCGTGTAGTAGTCGTGATTTCCGAGAACGGCAAAAATCCCATCTGGAGCGCAGAGTTCCTGTAAGGGTACGGCCATTTCTCGCAGCGGGGCTTCGACTTCGTAGGAGACAAAATCGCCGGTGATAGCGATGAGGTCGGGGGATTGCTGGTTGACGAGCAGGACGATATGGGCGAGCCTTTCCCGATTCATCCACGTTCCCATGTGAAAATCGCTGATTTGGACGAGTTTGTAGCCGTCAAATTCCGGGGCAAGTTTGGGAATATTTAGGGGGAGGTGATTGACCTCGATGGAGGAGAGGGGGATGCTATTTTGGGGAACGAAGAGATTCGCGACATGGGACGCCCCCCAAACGAGGGAGGACATCAGTGCGCGGACAGGTCCCCTGGAGAAATCACGTTTTCCGTTGTTCGACATGAGGGAAGATTATACGGAACGCCGTTTATTTGAAAATAGCTCCTGCGAGTGCCCCTCCCATTGCCCCTAAGGCGGCGGCCAGGAGTGCGCCAAAACATGCGCCAACAATTCCGCCCACTATCCCGCTGAATATACCAAAGCCAAAGATGAGCGGAATCCCCGTTGATGGGCCACCAGGCAAAGGCCCTATCTGGCTGGCGATGTTTTGGTACATCACACTGCTCATTAGCAGGGAAAAGACTCCTTGAACCAGGCCGGTCGTAAAGCGAGCGGTAGCGGCAGCAGCGGCCCCACCAATGGCGCCCTGTTCGGCAGTGACAGGTTGGTCTTCCCGGTGGTGCAGCCAGGTATACAATACGCCTGTCCCTGCATAAGCAACCGGAGCAAGCAAAACACCCAGGCAACTGATGGAAGTTGAAAGCCACATAAAATTAGAGAAACCAGTTGGAGGGCCACTGTTGGGATCTATATTGAAGTCTTGCAGCATGGAAGGAAGGATGAGCACACTCACGAGCGAGATGGCAATGACGTAAAGGCTCTGCAAAACCGTAGAGACGGCGGAGGAAATGAGGAAAGCACGAGTTTTCATAGTTGTACCTGAATGGCGCTGCCGCTTTCATACCGGCGCAAGCCTCGATGAAAGACGATGACCGATATGAATAAGAAGCCGGTTGCCGCGCCTACTAACAGTACGAGATTCTCCCAGGTAAAGGCGCGGATGAATTCCGCTGGGATAGCACCAATGAAGGCAGCGGGAACGAGGGTGAAAAGGAGAAATTTGGCGGTGCCATCGAAAAGGGTAATCGGGTAAATAGCAAAGGTGATAATGGCGTTTTGGGCTTGCGAGGCCAGCATGGTGGCATTTCCCATCCAGAACGCCAGGCTTTGCACCAGAACAAAAAAGGAAATGAAGATGGTGGTCGCAAAAACAACGCCCACGATATACCGTCCGATTGAATCCAGGCCAAACTGTCCAGCAATGCTAAAGCTGATGATCCCGTAGAAAAAATCTCCCATGCCGCTGGTAATGCTCCGGCTGGCGAGGGTATGGAGCAAGACCGGGCGCGGTAAGGATAGATAATAATCCAATTGCCCCTCGGCAATCACTTCAGAGAGGCGGAGAGCGTTACCAAACAGGTATGTCCCCGCACCGAATGCGGTAGCAACGACGCCAAAAAGCAAAAACATTTCCGTCAGGCTCCATCCCTGGACTTGCTTAAACCGGTCGAAAAAGAGGACCCAAAAGACGAAATACGCGGCATTGTTGAGCATCATCCCCAACACCTGGGAGATGAACGAGGCGCGGTATTCCATGGCAGCGATCAGGTTGGCTTTCCAGAGGGCGAGGAGGAATTTGATTTCTTTCATGATAGGAATAGAACGCGGAATAGAACGCGGATTTTAAGGATTTACAGGATTTACGCGGATTTTTTCTTGTCTTTCTTGTAGTTTTTTGTGTTTGCGACGCGTTTGAAGGCGGCTTCGGGGCCGAAGTTCATGACGAGGCCGACTTCGAGGCCGGTGGCCTTGAGGTAATTTATCACTTGCGCTTTGTGAGCATCGGAAATGGATTCGGCAACCTTGAGTTCAAGAATCACTTTTTCTTCAACGAGGAGATCAGCAAAATACTCGCCAACTGCCACTCCATCATAATAAACCTTTATGGGCGCTTGTTGTTCGACCTTTAGACCGCGTTTTCTCAATTCATGAGCCAGGGCATTTTCATACACTTTCTCCAAAAACCCGTAACCCAACGTATTGTAAACCAGATAAAACGCATTGATGATCATGGAGGTTATCTCTTCGTGCAACACTATAATTCTCCTAAAAAATCCGCGAAAATCCGTCAAATCCAAAACATCCGCGTTCTATTCACCCCCCGTTGATCGAGAGCCATTTCTCGGCGCGGCGGTAGAGGGTTGCCAGGAGGCCGCCCAACACCAGAAGCCAGACTGTTTGAAGGGCAAGTAAGCTTGCAATCGTGCCAGGGTTGGGGGAGATGAATATACGGGCAGGGGCATAGGTGGTGTATGCAAAGGGCATCCCCAGGGCAATGTTCTTGAGCCAGTCGGGGAAAAAGTCGAGGGGGATCAGGACGCCACCCATGACCAGGATCATCTTTTGGTAAATCCACATAAACGCAGAGATGTCTTCGGTGATGAAAGCGAGCAGGCCGATTAGCGCACTCAAGCAGAAATCAATGAACCAGGCCAGGAGAATCGCCACCAGGGTGGGCAGCCAACTCGACGGGCCGGGGGGGGCGCCGACAGTCAGCCAGAGAACGGCCCCGCCCATGAGCGCATTCGCGGCCATTCGCAGAATGCTGTCCCCTAACGACACGCTGGCTTGATAGAGAATGAAGTTATACGGTTTGTTGAGCAGGTACGCAATCGAACCGTCTTTAACCGCCGTGGCAATATTGTTCACCAGGCGTGGTTTGCTCAGGATGACCATTTCGGTAATCATGAGATACCACATCGTCTCCCGCAAAGTCATCCCCGCGATGGCATCCATCCCCACGGCCCCATACGTGACCCGCCAGAGTTGCAGGAAAATCCACATGAACAATATCATCGAGACACTGCGAGAGAACAGGTCGGCAGGGTATGCAAAACTGTTGAGGAGTTGCGTGCGGAATATGGCGGAGTATTTCGAAGTAGAGCGTGCTACGGTGTGGAGCATTTCTAATTATTAATTGGTAATTGTTAATTGCTAATGGGAGATATTCTAAGGCATTAACCATTAGCAATTAACAATTATCCTATTATTCTGCATTTTCATATATCGCCCGGATCACCTCTTCCAAAGACGGGTCGGAAATGGTCACATCCACCAGATTACCTGCTTCGGCCAGGCGGGAGATGACGTATTCGACGGGGGTTTGGCGGGTGTCGAACTGGAGTTTGACGCCGTATTGCCCGGTTTTGAGAATTTCAACGCCATCGAGGGTGAAGTTGTCAGGGACTTTTTCGGCGTAGCGCACGCCGACCAGTTTGGAGGTCAGGTAGTTGCGCTTGAGTGCGGAAACCTTATCCTGGTAGACAATCGAGCCGTGATTGATGATGATGACGCGCTTGCACAGGGCTTCGATATCGCCCGCGTCGTGGGAGGTCAGTAGCACGCCGACGCCTTCAGTTTCAGCCATGCGTTTGACGGTATCACGGATGCGCTGTTTGGCAACTACATCCAGTCCGATGGAAGGTTCGTCGAGTAGGAGCAGTTTGGGCTTGTGGAGCAATGAGGCGGCGACTTCGCAGCGCATCCGTTGCCCGAGGGAGAGTTTACGAACGGGGGTTTCCAACAGGTGTTCGATTTCAAAGGCTTCTGCCAGGAATTTGATCCGTTGTTGGATCGCTTTGTCATCCTGCTCGTATATTTTGCCAAAAAGTTGAAACGTATCTATCGCGGGGAGGTGATACCAGAGTTGGGGGCGCTGCCCGAACACCGTACCGATGTGGTAGGCAAGCTGCCTGCGTTGGGTCCAGGGTATGTAACCGAGCACCTGCGCTGCCCCGCCTGAGGGGTTGAGAATCCCCGTCAGGATTTTGATCGTGGTGGATTTCCCCGCCCCGTTCGGGCCAATGAAGCCGACCAGTTCGCCGTTTTCCATCTCGAACGAGATGCCGCGCACTGCTTCAACCGTCTGGTATTCGGGACGCGTCAGGGCACGCAGGCTGCCGGTGAATCCGGCTGCTTTGCGTTTGGAAGTAAAGGTTTTAACCAGGTTTTGGACGGTGATGGCAGGCATGAGGGTATTGTAAGGGGGGAAGGGGAGGTAGACAAGGTAGGGAGGTAGACAGGTAAACAGGGTTCCATGTAAAATCATGTGCATAATCATGAAAATTCTTGCCGTCAGCGATGTTGTCCTTGAACTTCTCTACAGCCCACTCATCCGAGAACGATTCCCAGATGTGGATATGGTGATCAGTTGCGGCGACCTTCCCTACTATTATCTGGAATATATTCTGACGGCTCTTGACATCCCGTTATTTTTCGTGCGGGGGAACCATGCGAACGTGGTGGAATATACTTCTGCGGGAGAGCGAACTCACCCGCAGGGGGCGGTAGACTTGCATCGCCAGACGATGTGTCATAACGGACTTTTGATGGCCGGGATTGAAGGGAGCGTCCGGTATAAAGAGGGGCCTTTTCAGTATTCGCAAGGCGAGATGTGGGGACTTGTCGCCAGCCTGGTTCCGAAGTTGTTATACAACCGTGTGCGACATGGCCGGTATCTGGATATTTTCGTTACCCACGCGCCCCCTTGGGGGATTCACGACCAGCCCGACCGGACGCATCAGGGAATCAGGGCGTTTAACTGGCTGTTGCGAACGTTCAAGCCAGCTTGTCATTTTCACGGGCATATTCATGTATACCAGCCCTTTATGGTCACAGAGACATTGTATGAGAAAACGCGGGTGATCAATGCGTATGGATCACGGGAATTGGAAATAAAAAATTTCCAAATAAAAAATTTCTAAGGATCATACTTTTATACTTCCGGGGGAATGAACTGGCATGTTATAAAGAAAATATGAACATTAAAAAGATGCATCTCCAACGGAGGCAATGGATAGTTCCGACTCTCCTGATGGGTTTCCTGTTTGTCAGCTTGCGTGGGGAAGGAAGGGTCAGTGCCTTCGCGGGCGAACCGGTATGGGGGCGCAAACCGGTGTTGGCTTACTTTGCGCTCACAGCAAGTCTGGCCGATGAATTCAAAACAGGGGTGGGTTTGACAGATGAAGAATTTGAAATCGTTCACGAGATTGCCCGGCAAGAATCTGATCAACTCCGTTTGTTGGAGCAGACAACCCAGGCCATCATCGAGGACAAATCGCTCACCGAGGCAGAAAAACGCCAACAGATTGCTCAAAGCCGATACAATGAATCCGTCCTGCAAGTGGTAGACATCCACAAACAAGTTTTACAGGAGGCGTTGGACAAGAAAAATTACTCCCACCTTGTAAGCTGGATCGAAACGCACTGGACAAGAGAACGAGCTTTACACAGCACGCTTCAAGTTGTAAATTCACCAAATTCTGCACGAACCTATACGATTTACGCCACTCACTATGACTCAAACGGGTCATACGCGGTCGCGCTCCCCGATAAATGTGTAAAGTTTGCCGATGGAGGAAACTCGATTTGCGATGGGTCTGGCTATTCCACGGGACAATATGCGGTCAAGCTGTCCTTTGACGAAACTGTGACTGTCCAATCTTTCGACTCTGGTCCCTGGAATGTGGACGACAATTTCTGGGCGAATCTCGAAGACCCCCATCCACGTCGCCTGTACACCGATCTCCCTTTGGGAATGCCTGAAGCACAGGCGGCCTACTTCGATGACTATAACGATGGGCTGGATCAATATGATCGCATTGTGACCGCCCCGTTTGCAATTGATTTAGGCGACGAAATTGGAAGCGACATTGGCCTGATTCCAGGCGCCAATGATTGGATTGAAGTCACTTTTCTGTGGACAGAAGGATGGGATGAATTACAACCTGAGGTGATTACCCTGTTTGAACCCACCAAGCTTGAGCCACCCTATACAGGGGACATGTGCATCACAGCCTGGCACCGGCTCTTTCCGATGTTGAAGGAGGGCGGGCAGGCCGCATATTTGACTCTTAACGTGGATGACCCGCTACAGTCAACCAATTCAGCAGAATGGAAACCAAACATTCCGGTTTCTGGGGAGTATTTGGTACGTGCATTTATCCCGGATCATGGCCCGATTGACTGGCTGTGTCCTGCACAAACGATCAATTTCGATACCGGAGATGCTGAATACATCATTCATCACGCCGATGGGGAGACAACCATTTCTAAAAACCAGGGGCCGATGGCCAACCAATATCTCGATCTGGGGACTTACGATTTTGATGTGGGAACGAGTGGTAAAGTCACTCTCACCGATTTAAACGACGAGGCGAATCTCTCCCACACCGTTGCCTTCAGTGCCATGCAATTCCGGCAGATCGTTCCCCCTCCGACCCCCACACCTACCCCTAGCCCAACTCCAACTCCTACACCCACTCCCCTCCCCGATCCTTATATCAACGCCGGGATAGGCATTGTGAACAATGGGGCAAATATCACTATCCCCATCCAGGCTGGTAATTTACAAAGCCCCGGTTTGGGGCAGGCGGTCATAGATGTGCAATATGATCCAGAGGTCGTGGAAATCGTCAATTGCCAGCCCGATCCAGACGGGTTATTCGAGACTGAAACCTGCCAGCCTGATTTTGATGCAGATGACATTTTCCCTGACACGGTCCGCTTCACGATAAATTCCACCTCTGGAGAGTCCGGCAATCTGATGCTGGCGCATCTAACATTCCAGGCAATCGGTGCACCATCTCAGTTTAGCTGGATTAATTTGCTTTTGAGCCAACTGATTGAACCTGGTGGCAAAAACATTCCGGCTTATGTTCACAACGGGATGATTTGCATTGCACCATGTGAGAATATTTGGTTTTTGCCAGTGATTGGGAAATGATTTAGGGGAAGGTTTGAATGAAATCTTCGACAAACGGGATTCCGCTGGCTTGCAAGGCTGCGACTTCCTGCCGGTAGTCGTATTCGACATATTTCCGGTTTATTTGCCAGCAATCGTTTTTCCAGTCGAAGATCGTGTAACGGGCGCGCGGGTCTTTATCCAGCGCTGGCATACTGCATGGCGCAACGTTGACGAGTGTGTAATCGCGCCATTTTCGAGTAGAGGTGATGTGCATGTGCCCAAAAGCACAGATTTTTGCGGTCACGCCTTGCATTAATTTCGCAAGGTCATTATCCTCATCGGGTTGCAGCACTTTGTCGAAGTATGCCGGTTGTTGTTCAGGTGGGGGAAAGATAAAGTCAATAACGTTTTGGGGGTTGCCGTGGAAGATCAGGAGATCATCGTTGAAGTCAGGGGGTGGAGAAAAACGTAAAGAGAACGGGAGCATACGCAGCCAGGACACGCGCTCATCCCCCAACCGGTGTAATGCCCAATCTACCTGTGCACGAAGGTGGTCCCATTTTTTGAGGTGGAGTTCATCCGGGGGTGGGTTGTCCGGCTCGGTCAGGTATCTATCCGTATTCCCATATACGGCTATTGCGCCCACTTCCCGGAGCAAATCTACACATCCAACCGGGTCTGAGCCGCCTAGAGAAATATCCCCGGCCGCGACAAGGGCATCAAAATGTCC
>DATDOR010000567.1:0-3443 GCA_035293165.1 Anaerolineales bacterium
AATTTCTGGTTGCCACACGAGGCGAGAAAGGTACAGCCATTTATTTCGGCGACGAAATGATAGAAGTTCCCATTGTTCCCCCGCATCACATCGCAGACCCAACCGGCGTTGGCGATGCTTTTCGTGGTGGGTTCCTGTACGGTTACAGCCGGGGATGGGATTTGTCGTTCTGCGGGCATCTGGGGGCGCTATCCGCTACCTATTGCCTGGAAGCCAGTGGCCCGCAAGGGCATTACTATACGAAGAAAGATTTTGTAGCTCGCTTCCGAGAGAACTTTGAAGATGATGGGCTGCTTGATGAATTATTGAACTGAATAGGAGAAACAATGACCACCAACTACGATATCAAAGACCCCAACCAGGCGGAGGGCGGCCGTCGTCGAATCACCTGGGCCAGCCGCGAAATGCCTGTTCTCGCGCAAATTCGCGAACGATTTGAAAAAGAACGCCCTTTGGAAGGAATGCGGGTGTCCGCTTGTTTGCATGTGACGGCCGAAACCGCCAACCTGATGACCACCCTTCAGGCGGGAGGAGCAGACGTTGTGCTCACCGCTTCCAACCCCCTGTCCACGCAAGACGATGTTGCCGCCTCGCTTGTGATGCACGACGAAATTCCTGTGTATGCGATCAAGGGCGAAGATAACGCGACCTACTACAAACACATTCACGCTGCAATTGACCACAAACCCCATATCACGATGGACGACGGTGCGGACGTGGTCAGCACGCTGCACAAAGATCGCCGGGATGCCATTTCTGGGGTCATCGGCGGGACGGAAGAAACCACGACGGGTGTGATTCGCCTGCGGGCGATGGCCGCGGATGGGGCGTTGGAATTCCCGGTGATTGCCGTGAACGATGCCCAAACCAAACACTTTTTCGACAATCGTTATGGAACCGGACAATCCACCATTGACGGCATTATCCGCGCGACGAACATTTTGCTCGCGGGCAAAACATTTGTTGTGGCCGGATATGGCTGGTGCGGCCGCGGTCTGGCGAGCCGGGCACGGGGCATGGGCGCAAACGTGGTCGTGACCGAAGTAGACCCCCTGCGCGCGTTGGAAGCAGTCATGGATGGTTTCCGTGTGATGCCCATGCTCGAAGCTTCCAAAATCGGCGACATTTTCTGCACCCTGACGGGGGATATTGATGTCATTGACAAACATCACTTTGCCGTCATGAAGGACGGCGCGATTGTCTCGAATTCCGGGCATTTCAATGTGGAGATCAACATCCCTTCGCTCGAAGCGATGTCCACAGAAAAACGATTGGTGCGTCCGTTCGTGGACCAATACCATCTGAAAGATGGCCGCCAGATTCATATTCTTGGAGAAGGCCGATTGATCAACCTGGTTTCCGCCGAGGGCCACCCCGCGAGTGTGATGGACATGTCCTTTGCAAACCAGGCCCTGGCTGCCGAATACTTGGTCAAGAACGCGGACAACCTGGGCCGATCCGTCTATGGTGTCCCCAAAGAAGTGGACGAAGAGATCGCCCGCCTGAAACTCGCCGCGATGGGTGTCGCATTGGATACCCTGACCGAGCAGCAGGTGAAGTATCTGAATTCCTGGGAAGAAGGGACGTAGACTCGAAGCCAGACTATCATCAGACAATCCTAAAAACCTGGAGCGCCTCTCATGCCCGCCGACCTCCTTATCACCAACGCACGTATCTTCACTGCCACATCCGGTCCCACCGCCGAAGCCCTCGCCGTCCGGGGCAGTCGGATCGTTTTTGTTGGCAGCGCTGCCGGCGCCCATGCCTGGCGAGACCCAAAAACCCGTCTCATAGACGCCGGTGGACGCACGCTCATGCCGGGTTTCATTGACAGCCACTTCCACCTCCTTTGGGGGTCCCTGGAACTCTGCGCTGCCCAGCTTGGCGAGGTGAGAACACTAGACGATTTAGGGCAAGTCCTACTCGCCTATGCGGACGACCACCCTGATCAGGAATGGGTACACGGACAGGGGCTGATCTATCTGACCCCGCCTTCAATCTCCCCTCTCCCACTGGGAATGGGGGACCCAACACCGTTGCGTGAGGGGGTGAGGGGGTTGACCCGGCATCATCTCGACGCCATCATCGCCCATCGCCCCGTTGCCGTCACGGCCTACGATGGGCACACCGTTTGGGCGAACACCCTGGCCCTCAAAAAAGCCGGAATCCTGCATGGCGGCGTGGTTGGTCCGGGCAGTGAAATCGTCATGGGCGCAGACGGACGTGCAACCGGGGAATTGCGCGAGCGTGGCGCATCCCATTATGTAGACGACCTCATCCCGGAACCCACCGAACCCGAAAAACGCGCTTTGCTCCATCGAGGATTGAAACTTGCTGCAAGTTTGGGCATTACCAGCGTCCATAACATGGATGGCGAAATGGAGCAGCTTACCCGCTACATGGCCCTCGAAGACACCGGCGAACTGACCCTGCGCATTTACGTCCCCTACACCATCCGTCCCGAAACACCCATCGAAGCGCTCTCTGAAGCCGTTGAAATGGCCCAAGCGAACCCCGGCGAAATGGCACGCGGCGGGGCGGTCAAATTCTTCATGGATGGCGTCATCGAATCCTACACCGCCCTCATGCTCGACGATTACACGGGCGCGCCCGGAAACAAAGGGAGTGCCCTCTTCACCGCCGAACACTTCACCCGGATGGCGACCGAAGCGGATCGCCTGGGGCTGCAAATTTTCGTCCATGCCATTGGGGATGCTGCCGTCCGCCGCACGCTGGACGGGTACGAGTCCGCCCGGCGCACAAACGGGAAACGCGACAGCCGCCACCGGGTGGAGCATATCGAAGTTGTCCACCCCGACGATCTCCCCCGCTTTGCCGGATTGGGAGTCATCGCTTCGATGCAGCCCCTCCATGCTCCGCTTTCTGTCTCCGGGTATGATCTCTGGCCTTCGCGAGTTGGGGTCGAACGTTGGGACCGGAGCTTTGCCTGGAATCTGGTCAGGAACGCGGGCGCGAAGCTGGTCTTTGGTAGTGACTGGCCGGTTGTCAGCCAGAGTCCGATTCGAGGGCTGCATGCCGCGCTGAACCGCCAACCCTGGCAGGAAGGCCTCGCCAATCACCGCCAGACGCTTGAGCAGGCCCTTCTCGCTTACACCCGCGACGCGGCATATGCGGAATTCAAAGAACACGAAAAAGGGATGTTGAAACCCGGCTACCTTGCCGATTTGGTGCTGCTTTCTGAAGACATTTTTGAAGTTCCCCCAGAAGAAATCGAGCGCGTCCATCCAGAGATGACCATGGTGGATGGGCGGGTCGTGTTTGAAAAATAAAGACCCCCATGACCGAATCTCGCTACGAAGTCCAAACCCACTACAACATCCGCATTCCCGCCCGCGACGGGATCGAACTCTCTGCCAACCTCTGGATCCCGATTCCGCGCGAACCAGGCGAGACATTCCCCGCCGTCCTCGAAATGATCCCCT
>DATDOR010000568.1:0-8111 GCA_035293165.1 Anaerolineales bacterium
AGCAGATGCGCGGTTACCCGTCTCGCGGGGTGGATTTTGCGCCCGTGGACTGGGCGCTCGTCGCCAATGGGTACGGTGTGCGCGGGGAGTGGATTCACACTCCGTTAGAGTTGGGTTCTGCCGTCTTGAGGTGGGCACGGAGTCCGCAGGCGACGGTGCTTGCAGTTCGCATAGATGAAGCACTTTATCGAGGGAATGAATATTAGAGCAGAGGAAATTCCGAAAAAAAGGTGTGCGTGGGGGTGTACACCCTCACGCACACCTTTTTTTCGGGCTAACCCCCTTCTCGACTGAGTAGTCACGTTTCAACAATGAGAAAGCCTTGATTTCACTTGACATGGCTCAATAAAATTGCTATTATTTAGTTAGTTCGGTGAACTTACTAAATTTATGCAAAAAGCGACCCGCCAATCCACCAAGGAACACAACCTGCGCCTGGTTCTTAATACGATTTTTGAACGTGAGGAAATTAGTCGAGCAGATGTGGCGCGCGCCACTGGACTGTCCAAAGCAACAGTGTCCGACCAGGTAAATGATTTAATGGAGAAAGGTTTGGTGTCTGAAACCCGTTATGCGGAAATAGCAATAGGGAAACCTCCCCTTCTCTTGGAAATTGTACGCGATGCTCGCCACCTGATCTGTGCGGATCTGGCAAACCAGGAATTCCGCGGCGCAATTGTCAATCTGCGGGGCGAATTTCTCCACACGATAAATCTTCCTCGGGATGGCCGTGTAGGAAAGCAAGCTATTCAATTGTTGTATCAACTATTGGATGAACTTCTTAAAAAGACAGACCGCCCATTGCTTGGCATTGGCATTGGAACGCCAGGGTTGATCGACTCTGACACCGGCATCATCCAAAATGCTGTTAACATGGGATGGCAACATGTTCCCTTGGGGGAAATGCTCGCCAAACGATACAAAATTCCCGTACACCTTGCAAACGACAGCCAGATAGCTGCACTCGCCGAATATATTTTTAGTGACTGCCAACCCCAAACCAATCTCGTTGCAATCAAATTAGGTCGAGGAATTGGCGCAGGTATTGTGCTAAATGGCCAACTTTATCAAGGAGATGGCTTTGGAGCAGGTGAAATCGGGCACATACGCGTTTGTGAGGATGGGATTCTTTGCCGCTGTGGAAATACGGGCTGTCTGGAAACGGTTGCCACTAGCCGGGCAGTTGTACAACGTGCACAAGCGCTGGCCTCCACCTGGACAGATTCTGTCTTATACGCTCTCACCCCTGAGGAGATTGATTTCCAGACTATCCTTCAGGCTTTTCATGAAGGTGATCCTCTCACCATTGGTATTATTCAAGAAGCAGGGAGAGCATTCGGGCTTGCGGTGGCTAATCTCATTGGAATCTTAAACATACAGCACATTACTCTCTCTGGAGATATGACCGGTCTTGGTCAACCCTGGCTTGAAATCACCCAACAATACGCAGTGCATAGTACCTTAACAGCACTTGCAAAAAATACAAAAATCTCGTTAAGTTGCTTAAATGAAAACGAAGTCATTCAAGGGGCTTCAGCTCTCTTGTTGACGCGGGAACTTGGAATATCACCCAAACCATTCTTCGCATTTAAGCCTTCTGGAACCAGTTTGTGAACCGAGTGGTGTGTACTTCTCCGAAATTACGGGTCGGGGTGGATGTCGGGGGCACCAAGGTAGCGGTACTGGTTGCCCGAGAAGGGCGAGAAATTGCCCGGAAAACGAACCCTACCTGCTTGGATACACCCCAAGACACTTTGACCTCTATCGCTGAAACCATTCAGGAAGCTGTTTCACTGGCTCAGGCCAGATTGACAGACGTAGAGGCAATCGGGATAGGCATTCCCGGACGAGTTGAATCTGAAAATGGAATAGCTCATCTGGCGGTAAACCTGAACTGGCGAAACGTGCCGGTGGGTATTGCACTGGGACAAAAATTAGGGGTACCTTGTTTTTTGGAAAATGATGTCCGAATGGCTGCCTTAGGATTGAAGTATTACCCAGGTTATGACCATGTGAATAACATCGCCTATATCAGTATAGGAACAGGAATTGCAGCAGGTGTGATAATAAATAGAGAACTATATCGAGGCACCCTGGGGATGGCGGGTGAAATTGGCCACATTGAAGTCGTCCCCGGAGGCCCTCCCTGCCAATGTGGAGCACTGGGATGTTTAGAGGCAGTGGCATCAGGGCCTGCCATTGAGAAAATGATGCGGGAGTTTCAGACCTCGATCACGGATAACTCCTTGAAAATGGATATGTCTTTATCTGCCGGCCAAATTTTTTTGAATGCAGCGAATGGAGATCTAGCAGCTAAAGAGATAACGAGACGTGTTGGAAAATACCTGGGCTGGGCCATGAAATTGATTGTATTGAGTTATGATGTCCAATTGGTTGTTTTTGGGGGTGGTGTAGCGCGCGCGGGTGCAGCATTTTTAGCCCCCATATTAGAGGACCTTGAAAGACAACGACAAGAATCCGAACTTGCGCGGGAAATGCTAACCCCAGAGAAGTTCCAACTTCTCCCGCCTGGTTTTGACGCAGCGCTCTGGGGTGGTATTGCCCTGGCAGAAAATGGCTTGGGGAAAGCACACAAAGTCATTGTTCAATCCTAGAAAGGAGGTGCAGATCCATCTACAAATCTTTTCAACCACATATTACGAACAAACCAACTTAGAATTACTTTATAGGAGCAAGAAAATGTACAAAAAATTGTTAGCCCTGTTTAGCCTGCTGTTGATCGCCAGCATGGTCCTGGTGGCCTGCCAACCCTCAGCCCCCGCCACCGAAGCCCCCGCCACCGAAGCCCCCGCCGCCGAAGAGCCAACCGCCGAAGAACCTGCAGCAGAGGAGCCAACCGCCGAAGAACCCGAGGAAGCCACGGGCGAAAAAGTCCAAATTCGCTGGTTCGTCGGCTTGGGTACCGGGACCGACCCCGGCCAGATCGCCATCCAGGAAGAAGTCGTTGCCGACTTCAACGCTTCCCAAGACAACATCGAACTTGTGCTCGAAGTCGTCCCGTACGATGCCGCCCGCGACACCCTCTCGACCCAGATTGCCTCTGGCAACGGGGCCGACATCGTTGGCCCGGTGGGCTGGGGTGGCTCCAACGCCTTCTACGGCCAGTGGCTCGACATCGGCCCTTACATCGAAGAATCCGGGTTTGACACCTCTCTCTTCGACCCCGCCTTGTTGAAGTTCTACCAGACCGAAGAAGGGCAAGTCGGCTTACCCTTCGCCGTCTTCCCAGGGGCTGTCTACTACGTCCCGGCCATGTTTGATGAAGTTGGCCTGGAATATCCACCCCAGGTTTATGGCGAAAAATACACCCTGGATGGGGCCGAAGTGGACTGGAACTGGGACACCCTCACCGAAGTTGCCAAACGCCTGACCATTGACATCAATGGCTACAATGCCACCGAAGCGGAATTCGACCGCACCCAAATCGTACAGGTCGGTTATTCCCCTCAATGGCAGCACCCCAACTCCGTATCCACCTTCTTCGGAGCGGCTAAAATCTACGAAGGCGAGGCCACGGGGAGTTATACCTCCGCCATCCCCGATAGTTGGAAGGACGCCTGGCAGTGGTGGTATGACGCGATGTGGGGTGACCAGCCCTTCATGGCCACCGGGGCGCTGGCCGGTTCGCCCGAATTCGGCAATGGGAACCTGTTCAACGCCGGGAAAGCGGCCATGGGCTTGACCCAGACCTGGTACACCTGCTGCATGACCGAGTTCCGCGATGCCGGGCTGGAATTCCAACTCGCCATCCAACCCATGAGTGCTGACGGGCAGGTGCATGGCCGCATTGACGCCGACACCTTCCGCGTCTGGAAAGGCACGCCCAACCCGGCCGAAGCCTTTGATGTACTGGCCTACCTGATCACGACGGGTGGCGACAAACTGCTGCCGATCTACGGCGCGATGCCCGCCATTGCCGAAAAGACAGAGGCCTTCTTCGCCCAAAAGACGACGGATTACCCCTTCGTGACCGCGGAAAGCTGGAATGTCTTCGTCCAGGGCCTTGCCTATCCCGACACCCCCAGCGCGGAGCAGTACTTGCCCAACTGGAACGAGGCTTTCGCCCGTATTCAGACCTTTGGCGACTTGCTCACCAACACGGAAGGCCTGGACTATGACGCCGAATTCCAGAAACTTCAGGATGACCTCACCGCGATTTACAATAAGTAAAGATCGGATAAGAAAGTATGGATGGGTTGGACAATGTCCAACCCATCCATTTAATGTACAATTCTATTGACACTAACCAATTGATTTGTTAAGATCATATTATTTGGGAGCGCTCCCAGAATTTAAGGAAAACAGAAGGTGGGAACAATATCGTAAGATAAAAAAATGACCTCTAACTTTCTAGAAAGTTTTGGGTTTTGTCATTAGAGAAATAATATTGAGCATTATCGTATTTTTGAATTACAACTTGTTACCTGTCTTACCTCCCCACTTATTTTCCTAAAGAAAAGGAGTACTGCTCATGTTTGAACAACTTCGAGGTGGCTTTCAACTGCCAAGCCTTCGATCATTTCGCGATTTGACCTCTATTGCGCAAAAGGAAATGAGCACAGGGCTTTGGTTTCTTTCGCCATGGATTTTTGGCTTTATAGCCTTTACATTTCTACCCATTATCGCCAGTCTGATCTTCAGCTTTATGGACTTGAGGATTACGGACGGCATATTGAGTGCTCCTGATTTTGTTGGGCTTAAAAATTATGCTACTATGATGAAAGATCCCCAAGTTTGGTCTACCGGAAGCGGCACGCTTGGCTCATTATGGATCACGGTTCGGTTTGGATTGATTGCATTGCCAGTAGGTATTTTCCTCCCACTTGGTGTCGCACTTCTAATGAATAGCCCCAATCTCCAAGGACAATTCCTCTTTCGCGGCCTCTTCTATATGCCTTACATTATTCCCTTTGTAGCGGCTGTTTTTCTCTGGGGCGGGATGCTCAATCCGGAAACAGGCTGGATCAATCGGGCCTTGATTGGATTAGGAATACCTAAAGAGTCAGTGCCATTATGGGCAAATAGTGTGGATTGGGTTTATCCGGCCTATGTCATCATGGGTATCTGGGGAATCGGAAATGCAATGCTCATCATGTTATCCGGTTTGCAAGGTGTCCCGACAGAACTGTATGATGCTGCAAAAGTGGATGGAGCCAATGGCTGGCAATCCTTTTGGAATGTCACCTTTCCGATGATTTCTCCAGTGATTTTTTACAACCTGACACTGAATATTGTTGGGTTGTTCCAGTATTTTCTGGTTCCGCTGGTTGTTAATAACGGAACTGGAAGACCAGGGGGAGCAACGAATTTTTACAATGTCTATCTATACAAGACTTTCTTCACTTTCCAGAACATGTCGTATGGTTCATCCCTGGCCTGGTTACTCTTTATCATTATTTTATTGGTAACCGTTGTACTATTTGGCACAGCGAAATATTGGGTCTATTACGCCGGAGATAGCCGCTCATAGAGCGCCACTCACAAGGAGACTGTCACATGCAACCATCCTCATCCAATCCCCCTCGCGTTAATAAAGCCCTAAATATCCTCATTGTTACAGGGGTCACTTTGGCAATCCTGTTTCTTTTTCTATCTCCTTTTGCCTTCATGATCTTCACCTCCCTGAAAACGCAAGATCAGATCTCTATTGTCGGTGCACCCATCTGGCCTGCCCAACCTGCCAAATACGAATACAATGGCAAAGAGGTGGAAGTTTTTACTGTCGACATGTCCACATGCCAGGGACTTGAGAATGAGACCGGGACGAGAAACCTGGCCCTTGTCAAGAAAGGCACACGGGAAAGTACTTATGTTGATCCCGACAACCTGGGTCTGGGAGAATTTATTTGTACTGGTTCCTGGCGTGCATTGGATCGGCCCTGGCAATTTGCCCCAACCTGGGAAAATTACAAGGAAGCCTGGGATACGATCCCAGGAACTTATCCCCGCTTATTGTGGAACACATTCTTCTATGCAATGAGCTCCGTTATAGGGGTTCTCATCTCAACGACACTCGTCTCCTATGGTTTTTCCCGCTTCCGGTTCCCCGGTCGGGATTTCTTGTTTGTCGTCCTGATTTCTACAATCTTCCTGCCTGGATTTGTTACCCTCATACCCACGTATACATTCTTCCAAAAAATTGGCTGGGTTGGGACATGGCTTCCTCTTATTGTCCCAGCCTATTTTGGCAACGCCTACAACGTTTTCTTGTTGCGCCAATATTTTATGACTCTGCCAAGAGAATTGGATGAAGCAGCCAAAGTGGATGGGGCCGGGCCATTCCGTATTTTGTGGTCGGTGATCCTCCCACAATCTTATCCTGCGTTGATGGCGATAACCGTATTCCATATCGTCTATTCCTGGAACGACTACTTCGGCCCCTTGATCTATCTCTCTACCAACCGGGATGCATGGCCTGTTTCCGTTGGTTTGTCTACTTTTAACGGTATTTATGGGCAGCAACCGCAACTGATTCAAGCAGGCGCATTAATGACGCTTGTCCCACCGCTGATCCTGTTCATTCTCGCCCAACGCTTCTTCATTCAGGGTATCGTCATCACAGGAGTCGAAAAGTAATGCCCGTGAAACGCACCACGCTGAAAAGTGTCTTGCTCCATCGTGTATTCGTTTCACTCATTGCGTTTTTATTCCTTCTCGTTGCAGGATGTTCCACCCAAGAACCTGAATCTTTTCAAGAAGCACCGGCTATCACATCCCTTCCGACCAACACCCCCGTCCCAACCCCATTCCCCGGCGGACTGTATGTGGATGGGGGTTTTTCTTTGGGGCCAATCAGCCCACTGGTTTACGGCACGAACTACGGGCCGTGGTTGGGGATCTCCCTCGAAATCCAGCCTACGCTCAAGGAATTAGGACTAACCTATATCCGTTTTCCTGGCGGCCATTGGGGAGACACGAACGAAACGACAAAACCACAAATTGACCTTCTCATGTACTTCGCTAATGAATGGGGAGCCACCCCCTCCATCTCCGTCCGTTTGCCCGATAGCACGCCCGAAGAAGCGGCTGAAATGGTCCGGTATGTCAATCTAGAAAAGGGTTACAACGTCCGCTATTGGAGTATCAGCAACGAAGCCAATCTCTTCGATCAGGAGAAAACGCTATTTCCCGATGGGTACAAGTCCGAACAATTCAACCAGGAATGGCGCGAATTTGCCCTCGCAATGAAAGCAGTTGACCCCAACATTTTGCTTGTCGGTCCAGATGTCAGCCAATTTATCCCGCATCCAACTGCAAGTTATGGGCAAAGTTTTATCGATTGGCTCACTTCATTCTTGAAAGTCAATGGCGATTTGATCGATATCGTCGCAATTCATCGTTTCCCATTCCCTGCAGGAACGCATAACGGCCCTCCAACAAAGGATGAGCTGCGCAATCACAGCAAGGAATGGGACGAACTTGTTCCCGCCTTACGCACCCTCGTCCATGAAACAACTGGACGCGACCTCCCCCTTGCCATCACCGAAGTCAATTCATCCTGGGCCGTCAACGTAGGGGGCGAAGCCACCATGGACTCCCACTATAATGCGATTTGGTGGGCCGACTCCTTAGGACGCATGATCCGCCAGGATGTTACCATTGTGGCCCAATTTGCCGTCACCGGGCAGTTTGGGATGACTGGCAAATACGATATTTACCCGATGGCCTATGTTTACAGCCTCTATAAACAATTTGGCGCCGAAGAAATCTATACTTCTACTGACATTCCCTTCGTCTCCATCTATGCCGCCCGCCGGGAAGATAGCAGTTTGACATTGATGATCGTCAACCTGAAATCCGAAATGGTAAACACCACCCTCAGTCTGGAAAACGCCCAAACGGGCATCGCCGAAACCTGGTTGCTCGACCCCACCCATTCGGCGGAACAAACCGACTCCACCCCAGTAGGGGCAGCCACCCCCCTCACCCTCACCCCCGAATCCGTCACCCTCCTCGTCCTCCCCCAAAACTAACCACACGCCCCCCTCGTGGCCCCGCCATGCGCCTCTCCCTCTTCTCCTTTTCTCCTCTTCTCCTTTTCACCCTCTCTCTCCTCCTCACCACCTGCGCGCCCCAACCTCAAAACACCC
>DATDOR010000569.1:0-2398 GCA_035293165.1 Anaerolineales bacterium
TAAACGCGCTGGCTGAAAGACTGTTGGCAGACTCATAAATTCATGCACCATGCTCATATTAACCAACGCTCACATCTACACCCTGGACTCCCACCAACCTACCGCGAATGCATTGGCTATAGATTCCGGCCATGTAGTTGCCGTAGGAACAGAAGAATTTATCCGTAATGAGTTTAGAGGGCGGGGAAAAGTACTTGATCTCAATGACCTTACGGTCATTCCTGGCCTGACCGATTCGCACCTGCATCTCAAACATTATGCCCTCAGTCTGCAAAAAGTGGATTGCGAGACGGCCTCCCTTGCGGAATGTTTGCAACGCGTAGCTGAACGGGTGGAACAAACCCCGGCAGGAGAGTGGGTATTGGGTCATGGTTGGAATCAGAATGAATGGCCGGATGTGCCTTCAGAAGGTGGTATGGATGGCTTTCCATCTGCTGTTATTTTGGACAAGATCGCCCCTGATCATCCGGTTTTTTTGACGGCGAAATCCTTGCATGCCTCGTGGGCGAATACAGCCGCACTCAGGCTGGCAGGCATTACTGCACAAACGCTTGACCCGGAGAACGGGCAGATTCAACGGGATGCACGCGGGGAGCCGACAGGGATTTTGCTTGAGGGGGCCAGCGGATTGGTGTCCAGTGTGATTCCCCAACCGGAGCCAGATCAGATTCTCCAGGCGATGCGCGTGGCGCAGAAAACACTCTGGGGAATGGGGTTGACTGGTGTACACGATTTTGACCGGCGGGATAGTTTCATCGCATTGCAAACCCTACATGGGAGACGGGAACTGGGCCTGCGGGTGGTGAAAACGATTCCTGTTGAAGACCTGGTGCACGCGATTGGGGTTGGCCTGCGTTCCGGGTTTGGAGATGATTTTTTGCGGATCGGGATGGTGAAGGCGTTTGCAGATGGTGCGCTCGGGCCGCACACTGCCGCGATGTTCCAGCCTTACGCCGACGAGCCGGAAAACCGGGGAATGTTGTTATTGGATTCCGAAGAGATTATGCAATTCGGGCGACAAGCAGTGGAAAACGGCCTGGGGCTGACCATTCACGCCATCGGCGACCGGGCGAACCACGAGGTTCTAAACGCTTATGCAGGTTTGCGGGAACACGAACGGGCGCTCGGTTTGCCCCATCTTCGCCACCGGATTGAGCATGTACAAATTCTCCATCCTGATGATTTTCCCCGCCTGGCGGAGTTAGGGGTAATTGCCTCGATGCAGCCTATTCACGCGACGTCGGATATGATCGCGGCCGACCGTTTTTGGGGGGAACGGTCACAGTACGGGTATGCCTGGCGTGAACTCCTCTACCTGGACACCCCAATGGCCTTTGGGTCGGATGCACCGGTCGATTCTCCGAACCCATTCTGGGGGCTGTACGCTGCCGTCACCCGCCGCCGCGCGGACGGTTCGCCCGGCCCAGAGGGGTGGTATCCTGATCAACGTCTGACCCGCCTGGAGGCGTTTCAGGGTTACACGACCGGGGCGGCGTTCGCGGCCGGGATGGAGAACCGGTTGGGTCTGTTATCGCCTGGTTTCCTGGCCGATTTGCTTGTGTTGGACACAGACCCGTTTACGTGCGAACCTGATGCGCTGCGCGACATTCGTCCGGTGGGGGTCATGGTTGGGGGGGAATGGAAACTCGAGATCGATCAATGGCGCGGTACAAACGGGAAATAATAATGATACAACCACTTTACGGTCGTCGTATCGGTAACACTCGCGGATACAGTCGGAACGGTTTTTGAAGTAGCGGTGAAGATCAATTGATCGACGGTTCCATTGGGTGTTTCAGGAGGGACAGAAAGTGCGATCGTGACCAGGGCCGACTCACCCGGATTTAACCTAATCGAATCAGAAAATACAGCCGTCCAACCCTGACTGCTTGTGTAAGATAGTTCGAAGGTGTCGGAAATACTGCCTGTGTTCGTCAGGGTATGCGTGTAGGTAATGACCTCGCCCGGAGCGGCTGTGCCTGTCCTGTTGGGAGTTAAGAGCGTACCCACCGTTTCAATGGGGGTAATGACAGGTATGCCGCTCACAGTGGCGACTTGATCGCTTCGTACTGCATATTCATGATTTTCTACTGACCCGGCTGCATCCCCAATGACTTGCACAACCAGTTTCAACGTCCAAATCTCCGCGGGGGCAAGGGACGCGGCGCCCCATTGAACTGTGGTTCCGTCGAAGGAATAGGGCAGCGTGGCGGTGATGAAAGCAGTATTTGCAGGAATCGTATCGGTGAGGACCACACTTGTTGCCTGGGAAAGGGGGTGCTGGTTGGTGACGGTGAGGGTGTAGGTCAGCCAACTGCCGGCCACTGTATAAGTGGACGACGCGGACTTAAATATCTCCAGTTCGCCATACGCCGTCCGCAGATAGGCCTCATAAGCA
>DATDOR010000570.1:0-3972 GCA_035293165.1 Anaerolineales bacterium
AAACGATCCTTTCCTAACTTTATCCGCGTTGTCCGCTCTCGTCCGCGTCCTATCCCCCCACCAACCCGAAAAAATTCTCCAACAGACGCCGCCCGTCGGGGTGGGCGTCGTCGTAGTGTTCGGGGTGGAATTGGGTTCCAAAGAGCGGGTGGGTGTCGTGGGCGGCCATTTGAACAGTGCAGAGGGCAGTTTGGGCATAGATGCGAAAGCCGGGCGGGATTGGGTTGACTTCCAGATAGTGCGCGTGCCAGAAGGTGGGGGTGGCGCTCAGGCCGTCAAACAGGGGATGGGAAGCGGTGATTTGCACGGGATGGAAGCCATATTCTTGTTGGTATCCTTCGCGGAAGATGACGGGATCATCGGACGAAGGTGCACCGGGCGGGAGCGGCCCCAAGGGATTAATGGCTGCACCAAGGGCCTGGGCCATGAACTGCCAGCCACCGCACATCCCCAGGATGGGGACAGGTGGCAGTTGGATGACGGCGTTTACCCCGGCCAAGTCGGTGTAGTGTTCCGGGTCAGTGCCGCTGCCGGAGAGCAGGATGGCGCGGAACGGGTATTGTTGGACGAATTCCGGGGTCACGTTCGCATAATGGGCGATCAGGCAGGGTTCGCAGGTGATTTCTTCAATGCGGTATTTGACCTTGATCCGCCCGGCCATAAGGGCATGGCCCCAGGGGGCGGTGCGTCCGGTGATGTGTTCCATGTCAACGTAGAGAATCATGTGTGGCCTCTGGGCAAATGGATATTGGGTATTTTATGGCACGTCACAAACCAAATGTATATCCTCTGGTTCGAGTTCAAACAATTCCGGGTCAGGGTCAGGCGTTACTTCACAGCCCCGGTGGAGATAGAAGTTAATAGTATTTTCGGAGGGGGTGGCAGAGACATACATCTTTTTCGCCCCGCGTTCCCGCGCGGTGGTTCGGGCCAGTTCAAAGAGCTGTTTTCCCAATCCGGTTTTACGATAGGCATTGCTGACGTGGAGAAATTTAAATTGTAACTGGTCTTTCTCTTTACCGATGAATTTACTTTCCAGGATAGCCACGGCAACCAGCTGGTCGCCATCGAGTGCACCAAGGAACCACCCGCCCCGGTCAAAACAGTCGAGTAGGATCGGGGTATATTGTTCCGCTTCGCCAGGAGGCCAGCCGCGGGCGTCGAAGTAATCGGGCTTGAGAATCAGGTACCCATTTTTGAGGAAATAAATGTTTTCAATGATTTCGCTGCGGTCAATCGTCCAGATTTGGGGGATTTCGGCACGGGATAGATTTCGGAAGGTGATCATGGTTCATTACCTGGAGAAGTCTGAGGTTCGAACAACTCAGTTTTTGATGATTCGTTTTGAAAGTTACTGGTTCTTCGGGATTATGCACCATTACTGGCAATTTACGCCGACGCTCCGGTGTACTGCCGCAGCCCTGCGAGCCAAAACCGGCGTGATAGCACCAGCAAGATGAGGGCGAGCAATCCTGTCCCCAGCAGGGATGGTAAGGTCAATCGCCCGGTCAAGGCTTCAGCAGGGACGGTGACGGCAAATGCGACAGGGACAAGAAAGGTAAGGGCAGCGCGCATCCAGGTCGGGTAGAGGCCGGTGGGCCAGCGTCCGGCCTGGTACAGGTCCCGAAATAAGCGCAGGATGTTGACAACGCGGATGAACCAGAAAGCGGTGGTTGCCAACATCAGCCAAAAACTATAGACGATGACACCCCCTGCAAGGAGGGCGATGAAAAAACCGGCGGCTTGCAGAACGCTGATCTGACCCCCAGGCGAACGATTGCAATGCCCAAAATCACCATGCCCTTATGTTGGTAGAACCCGGCGGCGTTCGGGTCAGCATACAGGTCGAGACGAGTGGCACGACCGCTGGTTCGGTCATTGCAGCTTCGTCCAAACGTGCAATGTTAGCTTCCAAACGCCGCCGTTCGGTGTGAATTCGTTTCAAGATGGCCTTTTTGCTCAACTGGGTACCGCGTTTTCGTTTTGTCCACTTGCGGATCGCTTTTTTGACGAAGTCGTAATTCTTCACCGCATTTTTTTTGGGCTGGCTGGCAATTCCACTTGAGATAAAACAGAGAGGAGTTCTTCAAAAGAACTATGGAACGAAGCCAACGTCACTTCGAGAGAATCGGATGGGTACTTTTTAAGATATGCTGATTCCCATTGGTTTGTCTCGTCCCACAAGCAAAGCTAATGCTTCCTGCATCTCTTCCTGCGACAGTTTTGGGTCCCACGTTGGGCCAAATTCTCCGTCTGGTTTTCGCTCAAATGTGAAAATCATGCGGTTTAATTGACGGCGCGCGGTTGCGATTTTTTCCAGTGCTTCCTTCTTACTCATGCAGAGGCTCCCGAATAATTCCGTACCCCCAACACCCAAACACCACGCGCGAGGAAGGCGAAAAAGATCGTCAATGCCGCCGCCCCTGCGAGAGTCAGGGGAGTCAACCGCCCGGTGAGGGCTTCCGCAGGGATGGTGACGGCAAAGGCGACCGGGACAAGAAAGGTGAGCGTCGAACGGAGCCAATCCGGGTAAATGCCCACTGGCCAGCGTCCGGCGGCGTATACGCCTTGAAACAGGTTCACCATTTCGTGAACGCGGACGACCCAAAAGGCAGTCGTCGTCAGCATGAGCCAGAAGCAGTAGATCATCATAGCCCCCATTAAGATGGCAGCGGAAAAGCCCAGCGCGCTCCACAGCCCGATACCCTCCTGGAGTTCCTCGACGGCCCAACCCATGACGACAATGCCCATGATTACGTCCACCAACTGCCACAGCCGGAACTCTCGAACGCTGACGATGACCTGCAAGTCGGCGGGTTTGGTGAGAGCGTAGTCGAGCGTTCCTTCTTGGATGTCACCCATTAACGTTTGCATGTTGGGCTGGATGATGGCGTTGATGACGCCGCCCATGAGGATGTGGACGCCCATCACTGCAAGCAGTTCGGGCCGCGACCAGCCCCCAAGGTCGGTCGTGTGGCTGAACACCAGCGTCAGGCCGACCAGGCCAACCCCCAGCGCGATGAAAGATTGCAGGAGCTGGATAAAGAAGTTGACGCGGTACTGCATTTCGTTGAGGATACCGACGCGGAGGAAGGTCCAGACGAGGCGGAGGATGTTCATGGTCGCTAATTCCCTACCGCCGAAAACCGTTGAATCCCAAATTTCCACATGATGTTCACTGCCAACAGCCCGGCCAAAATCCATAGCGCCTGCAGCCCCAGCCCACCGAACAATTCCTGCGGACTGAGATGGGCGATCAGGCTCTCAATTGGGAACTGGAAGGTCCATTTGAACGGCAGAAAGTCGGAAACCCGCTGAACCCACTCTGGCATGAGCGACATGGGGACGAGGCGGCCAGAGAGAACCAATTCGAGGGCGAAGAACAACTCATAAATCGCGCTGACCCGGGTTGTCCAAAAGGTGATCATTCCTAGCAGCGAGAGGAACATGGTGCGGATTAAGTATGCCCCCCAGATAGCGAGGAAGAAAACACCCACTTCAACCAGGGTTGGGCTGAGGGTAGGTTTGAATACCCAGGCCAGGAACGCGGCCAGCGGCAGCCACAAAATGATGACGACAAACTTCCACCCGGCAAAAAAAGCCACATCATTATGCAAAGGATGAATTGGGCGCAACAATTCGGCAGAGAGTCGCCCGCGCTGGATGCGCCACTCCCAACCGTAGGGGGTGAAAACAATATTCATGTTACGAACAAGTGTCCACACGATATAATACGCTGCGAATCCGCCTGCCGTATAGCCTCCTACTTGTCCCCCCTGTGCGTTCGCCACCGTTGACCACACCACCAGGTAGATTACCGGCTCGGCGACCATCCCGATCATGTAAAAATAATTCGCCACCCGGTATTGGAATTGTTCCATGATGGCAACCTTGATTGTGGTGAGGTAGAAGTCGAGGTAACGTTTCATGGCTGGGCGAGGATCCTCCGAAAAAAAGGTGTGCGTGGGGGGG
>DATDOR010000571.1:0-2609 GCA_035293165.1 Anaerolineales bacterium
CTCTTCGGAGCGACAAATCGGTTTCCACCGCCGATAATCGCGTATTGTACAGTTCCACAATCTCTTTCAAAACGCTGAAAAAGTGTTTTGGTCAACAGTAGTATGAACACCCCCAAACACACCTTTTTTGCGGGTATCTCATTGTTCACGCTTTCGTTGACGAATACAATTTCAGGCAATTTTCCTTGTTTCCTCACGCCACCGCATAATCCGTATGTGGACGGATTTCGGGTGGTTTGAAAGCTAAGAGACTGGAGTACCGGGACTGAGTGTAAGTTTTCCTCGCGTGATGTTCAATTGGATAGCGTCGCGAGCGACGTTTCGGTAGTAAGTGAACCCACGTTTCTGACTGAATCGGGTTTCTCCGATAACATGCGGGCTGATTAACACATCGTATTCCAGAGAAAATTGAGAGGCAATTGTTAGAATATCCCGGCGAAGTTGCTCATTTTCATCAGATAGGATGATGAGAATGTCAATATCTGAATCTGGAGTGCTATCGCCACGCGCTTTGGAGCCATATAAGATCACATCGCGTAGCTGCTCCGAAAATCGGTTTTGTAGTGTTTCGATCAACCCTTGAAGGGCTAATTGCTCATTGTCTTGCAGTTTTGTCGAAGTCATAGCCAACCCTCATTTTTAAGTGTATTCTCCACTTCAGAAACAAACTTTTCAGCGTCAGCCAGATCAAGTTTAGCTGTTTCTTTGGTAATTGGTGACTCCAATTCGTAGTCGCCAGCATGGCGATTCCCCATCACCCTCCCATAAATTTCGCTGTATTCAGACGCAATGTGGCCGGTTTTGACGAAATGCTGCCGAAAAGCACTGATTACTCCACTATGCTTGCTGCTGGATAGACCTTTTGTTATCAGAAGGGCGTTGGCTGCATAGAAAATTGCATAGTAAGCGCGGTTGATGGTTGAAGTGTAGAAGTCGTTATTCAACATCAACCGGGCGACTTCCAGCATCTCCTGAGCATTTTCCATATAGAGGACAATTTCTTTGCGTTGGATTTCTTCCATCAAGAGAAATTATAGCATTACTTTATCCCACCAAATACTCCGTAAACTGCCCACGCATACAGTGATTGGAACTGCTGGCCGAACCATATCCGCCGACGTTCAGCAGGGTGAGATAATCCCCTTCTTCAATCGGGGGCAGCCAGACATCTTCGGCCAGCAGGTCAATCGCTTCGTTAATGTTCCCGGCAATGGTGACGGGTTCGGTGGGGGCGTTTTCGTTTTGTTGGAGGGGGACGACGACGAAGGGGATTTTGTAGTAAACCGCCAGGTTTTGCAGGTTAAATCCCGCGTTGACCCCGATGAATTTTATCCCACCTTTCTCTTCGACCGTGTTGACCTGCACGAGCAGGACCCCCGCGTCTTTGACAAGATAATCCCCCGGCTCGAGGTGGATAGTCAGGTCGCGCGCGTGGGCGTGGCGGGCGATCAAGGTGCTCCACTGTTCCAGGTCAAGCGGAGCACGGTCTTCGGTCACGGGGACGCCCATCCCGCCGCCGATGTCGAGGGTGTCAATCTCCGGGCATTGATCGAGGAACCAGGTCGTGCGCGCCAAAGCCTGTTCGAGTTGCGGGAGTTGGGGGGTCAGGTAGCCGGAGCCGAAGTGGAAGTGCAGTTGTTTGAGTGTGAGATGATACTTTTTCGCCAGTTCGACCGCTTCCAGAAACCGGTCGGGGTAGATGCCGAACTTGGTGGCTTTTTCTCCCGCGTAGTGCAGTTCGGAATGATACCCAGCCCCAACCTGGGGGTTGATCCTGATCCCAATCGTCCGGCCCGGACAGCGTTCGCCCAGCCGCCGGATGGTGCTCAGGGCATCGCAGTTGACGTGGACGCGGGGGTGGCGTTGGATCACGTCCAGGTCGCTGTTGGAGACGGATGTGCCGGTGTAGGAGATGTTAGCATCGGCGAAACCCACCTGCCGGGCGAGCAGGAGTTCGCCGGGGGAGCAGACATCTATCCCGCACAGCCCCCAATATTTGAGCGTGGTAATAAGCGGGAGAAAGCGATTGGCTTTGAGGGCGTAGAAGATCTTAAAGGGGACACGGTGCCCCGCGAGGGCGTTGCGTAATCTTTCGAGATTGGCTCGCACCCGCGCGGGACTGTAAACGAAAGCCGGGGTTCCGGCCTGGGCGGCCAGGGCCAGTAAATCTTGTCCGGCGAGGTGAAGATGGTCGTTTTCGTATTTCAAATCGTCACGTTGCCACCAATAGGTCATATCTCACTCCTAAAGTAACTGCTCAGGCTGAAACTAGGGAATTGCCGAAAAAAAGGTGTGCGTGGGAGTCTACACCCCCCACGCACACCTTTTTTTCGGTTACTTCTTACTCTGGCTGAGTAGTTACCTCCTAAATAACATAAACCCCTGGAAATTTTGGATTCCCAGGGGTTTTATGTTCAACGGATAATTTGTCAGATCAACTTCCGCTAATCACATTCTTCAAAATATCGCCGCCGAGACCGGCAATGCCTCGCGCTTCGCCGCCACTTTGTGTGAAGGTAATGCCTGCCTTGATCCGATCCACCAGCCGGGAGAAGGGCAGGCTTTGAACGTAAACCGTTCCCGGACCGGTCAAGGTTGCCAGGAACAAG
>DATDOR010000572.1:0-2341 GCA_035293165.1 Anaerolineales bacterium
CCGCAATGTTGGGAATGGTCGGCCAAACGACTGAAGCCGGTACCACGGAAGAAAAACAGCTCATCACGGCCAGTATGTTCGGGAATACAACTCCCTGCATCAGTTATGCTCGCGAAATTCTGGAAGGCAAAAACTACGAAGTGCTGGTCTTCCATGCCACCGGTACGGGCGGGCGCACGATGGAAGAATTGATTGCTGACGGATACATCACTGCCAACCTCGATCTCACAACCACTGAACTAGCCGATGAAGTCTGCGGCGGAGTATTAAGTGCAGGTCCCGACAGAATGATGGCTGCCGCCCGCTCAGGAGTACCCACCGTCCTCGCGCCGGGGTGTGTGGATATGGCAAACTTCCAGGCCCGCGCCGATGTGCCGCAGAAATATCAATCCCGACTGCTTTATGAGTGGAATCCGAACGTGACGCTGATGCGAACAAACGTAGATGAAAACCGGGCTATTGGCGAGATGATCGCCCGCGCCGCGAACGCCTCCAATGGTCCGGTCGCGGTCCTGATTCCATTACGGGGGGTGTCCCAGCTCGACAGCCTAGGTGGGGCATTCTGGAACCCGGAAGCGGATGATGCGTGTTTTAAGGCGATTAAAGAAAATCTTGTGCCCGACATTCCGTTCATCGAAATGGACAACAATATAAACGACCCGGAATTTGCTGAAGAAGCGGTGGATTTGTTGTTGGAGATGCTCTAGTCTCCAATCACCAATTATTAGGAGTCCCATGTCCTCCATTCCTCGTTCCGAAATTCTCAAACGGATGAATGCCATCGTCCAGGCGCGCAAACCCGTCGTCGGCTGCGGTGCTGGCACTGGCATTTCGGCAAAATTCGCCGAAGCCGGGGGCGCAGACTTGATCATCATCTACAACTCCGGGCGTTACCGGATGGCCGGACGCGGTTCGCTGGCCGGGATGCTGCCCTACGGGGACGCGAACGGTATTGTCGTCGAAATGGCCGCTGAAGTGCTGCCGGTCGTGAAAAACGTCCCAGTTATGGCCGGGGTCTGCGGCACCGACCCGTTCAGGCTGATGCCTGTTTTCCTGAAACAAATCCAGGACATGGGTTTTTCAGGCGTGCAAAACTTTCCCACCGTGGGCTTGTTTGATGGGAAATTCCGCGCCAACCTGGAAGCGACAGATATGGGCTATGACAAAGAGGTTGAAATGATTAGCCTCGCGCACAGAATAGATCTGTTTACCACGCCCTATGCGTTTACCCCTGAAGAAGCAACAGCCATGGCAAAGGCAGGAGCAGATTTACTCGTGGGCCATGTTGGGTTGACCACTGCTGGAAGTATTGGCGCGGGCGAAGCATTTACCTTGGATGAAGCCATTGACCGCGTCATGCAAATGGCGGAGGCCGGGTGGAAGGTCCATAAAGATTTGATGGTCATCTGTCACGGCGGGCCGTTCGATGAGCCGGATAACGTGGGGGCTGCGCTCAAGAAAATGCCGGGCATTGTCGGCTTTTACGGTGCCTCCAGCATTGAAAGATTACCCACCGAGCGCGCCATCCGCGGGCAGGTGGAGGCGTTTAAACGGTTGGAGGTCACATGACCTTCAACAACCAGGTTGCCATCCTCACCGGCGCCGGCGAAGGGATCGGATACGAAATCGCCCGCCAGCTCTCTCTTAAGGGCGCATCTGTCATCCTAAACGATATCAACACTGAACGCGCGAAACAGGCCGCCGGAGAAATCTGCGCGGAAGGCGGTAATTGCATTGGCACCGGCGGCGATGTTGCCAGTGTGGACGCAGTAAATGGGTTGGTCAAGCTGGCTGTTGTCGAATTTGGCCGGGTGGACATCGCCGTTGCGAACGCCGGGATTTCATTCTATGATGACTTCTTTGAGGTTACCCCTGAAGATTTCAATCGCGTGGTTTCGATCAATCTCGGCGGGACGTTCTTCCTCGCCCAGGCCGCGGCCCGGGAGATGCGCGCCCAGGGAAGCGGCGGGCGCATACTTTTCATGTCTTCCGTTCTGGGCAGTCAGGCGGCTCCCAAAGCGATGGTTTACGGCATGACGAAGCGTGGCATCGAAATGCTTGCCCGAAGCCTCGGGGTGGCCCTAGCACCCTACAAGATCACGGTTAATGCCTTGGCGCCTGGCGCAACCGTCACCCCGCGCACCCTGCGCGATGATCCGGATTACGAACCTCATTGGGAGGCAGTCACCCCCACCGGCCGCCCGGCGTATCCTGCCGACATCGCCAGGGCCGCCCTCTTCTTTCTTTCACCTGAAACAAGCCACATTACCGGCCAAACCCTCCTGGTGGATGGCGGTTGGACGGTCACCAGCCCGTTGCCATAATTGATTTCCCTATGACC
>DATDOR010000573.1:0-2937 GCA_035293165.1 Anaerolineales bacterium
CTGGAAGGGTAAATAGTCATTGGGTGGCTGGGGCAAAGGTAATTTTCCAAGCTGATATTTGACAATCGTTTCCCAGAAGGACACAACACTAACGAACACTTCATTTTCAGAGCTACGAATACGCTCCTGCATTTCTACAGGCAATCGTTCATCCCCGCTAATAAACCAGAGAAAAACGTGTGTGTCTAATAAAAGTTTCATGCCCCCTCAAATTCCTTAAGCACATCTTCTGGTAGAGGTGCGTCAAAATCATCTGGGACGATAAACTCTCCGGCAGCCAGACCAAATGGGCGCGCAGAATGAGCAGCCGCCACCTTATGCTCGGTCTCTTCTTCCGGCAAAAACGTGACCAACACCCGCGCGTTCTCAGGCAGCTTAATCTTTTCTACCGGAACAATTTTTCCTTCCCGGACAACAGCCCAAACAGTATTCAACATGGCATTTCACCTCAAGGTTAGGAACGGCGTTGCTCGTTTAAAAATCAGGCTAACAATAATTGATGAAGCAACGCCGTTCCTGCAGTTTTCCTTACTTTACCCCAATTCTACCCCACATTCAAGCGGGTATTTCCCCACATTCCCCATCTCCCGCACGCCCTAATCCGGCCCCGCTGATGCCACTCCCATCCGCTCCACATCCAAATATTGCCTCGCCACCTCCACCACCTCTTCCGTAGTCACTGCATTAATGCGCTCCGCATACGTCCAATAATAATCTAATGGCAAATCATGGCGCTGGATATTCAGCAGCGCGGACGCGACGCCCGCGTTCGATTCGAGAGAAAGCGGCAGGCGGCCAATGTAGTTGGCTTTCGTGTCCGCGAGTTCTTCTTCGGCGATGCCGTCTGCGACAAAGCGGGTGATTTCGGATTGAATCAGTTCGATGGCTTCGTCCACGTCTTCGGGGGCGACGCCTGCGGCGACGAGCCAGGGGCCGGGGCCAACACCGCCGCTCAGGTTGCTGTATGCATAATAGGCCAGCCCTGCCTGCTCGCGGACCACTTCGCCGATGCGCCCGTACATGCCAAACTGCCCCAAAATGTTGTTGCCCATGGACGCGGCCAGATAACCGGGTGTTTTGCGCGCAGGGCCTGCCACGCCCAAGACCAGACTGGTCTGGCTTTTGCCGGGTATGGAAATGTGCTGGCGTTTGCTTTCGCTCAACGGGCGGAGTTCGGGCAGGGTGGCGGTTTCGGGTTGGTGAGGGTTTTGCCAGTCACCAAACGCCTGGGCGACTTTTTCGATAGCGCGCTCCGGCTGCATACCGCCGTCGATTGTAAGCACCATCCCTCGCGGGCCATAAGATTGTTGGTGGAAGGCGAACAGGTCGTCGCGGGTGATGGCCTGGATGGCGTGGGGTTCGCCTTCGTTGGGGCGGCTGTAGGGATGGTGCTCGTAGATGAGTTTGTCGAAGGTCAGGGAAGCGACGGAGTCGGGGTCCTGGTCGCGCAGGGCGAGACCGGTCAGGATTTGGGCGCGGAGGCGTTCGATTTCTTCAGGAGGGAAAGTGGGGTGGCGCAGGCACTCGGCGGCAAGGTCGAGGAGCAGGTCGAGGTCTTCACTCAACGCCCGTCCACTGACACTAATGGTGTGCACCCCTCCATCGAAACCCAGGCTGGCTCCGGCGGTTTCCAGGACGTCGAATAACTCCTGGTGTGCATGATGTGCAGTCCCGTGCATGAGCGCGGCGGCGGTGAAGTTCGCCAATCCCAGTTTTTCATCCGCCTCGTACAGACTGCCTGCGTGCAAATACCCGCTAATGACTACCGACGGGCTGCTGAAGTTGGCTCGGGCGAGGAGGGTGATCCCGTTGGGGAGGGTGACGCGGGTGATGTCGTCGGGGCCGGGAAGAGATTGGAGAATGGAGATTGTGGATTGTTGATTTGCCATTTGCTATGCCAACCTGCCTGGCTTCGATACAGCTCTCCGAAGATTTCGAGCGGCGATGGGTACATCGCACTCAGCCAGCGCTACCGGTTCTCACACATTGACTGAAAACTGATTACTGAACACTATCCACTGGGATGAATTCCCCCAACACCCGTTTGTCCGGGTCCAGGTACGTCTGTGCGACGCGCTGCACATCCTCGGGAGTGACGGTTTCGAGGTGTTCTAAGTAGGTTGTGAACCACTCGTAGGTAGCGAACATTTCGGTCAGGCCGAGCCAGAGGGCCTGGTTGGTAATGCTTTCGCTGTCGTAGGCGAAGAGGGCGCGGGCTTGTTTGACCGCCCGTTCGAGCGAAGCTTGCGGCGGCGGGGCGTCCTGCAAGCGGCGGATTTCGTCGTCCATTGCCTGCACTACGCTGTCCACGCTCTGATTGGGGTGGACAAGCGCAGTGATGGAGTAGAGGTAGGGGTCAATGGTGGCCTGCATCCCGCCGGATACGCTCACGGCCAGGTCTTTTTCGACGAGGGCGCGGTAGAGGCGGGAGGTTTTGTTGGACAGACTACCGCCAAAGGAGGTGGGATTGCTCGCTCCGGTCAGCAGGCTGTCGAGCACGCTGAGGGGGATGAAGTCGGGGTGGGAGGCGGCGGAGGCAGGGTAAGCTGCGGAGAAGAACACCGTCTCGCCCGGGCCTTGTACCGTAACCCGATCGGGAGGGCGGACTGCTCCATCAACGGCGACCTCTTCTCTGCTGGGGGTGGCGCCGTTCCCCGAGAGGGGTTCGTACCGCGCGCGGATGCGGGCGAGCATGTCATCCGGGTCGAAGTCCCCCGCGAGGGCCAGGACGGCGTTGCCGGGGGTGTAGTGGGTCCGGTAATGGCGGTAGAGATCGTCGCGGGTGATCATGCGGAGATCCGTCATTTCGCCGATAATCTCATGATGGTAGGGGTGGCCGGGGGGGAAGGCGGCTTTTTGGACGGCTTCGGCGAGGAGGAAGAAGGGGTTGTTTTCGTCGCCTTGCCGCTCAGAGATGATGACGGTGCGTTCGGATTC
>DATDOR010000574.1:0-7132 GCA_035293165.1 Anaerolineales bacterium
GGGGGATATTTTAGACCTTCCTATCGGTTCGACCCCCATTGACTTTGCTTACTTCATCCATACAGAAGTTGGCCACCGCTGCCGGGGCGCAAAAGTCAACGGCAAACTCATTTCTTTCGATTACCAACTCAAAACTGGCGACCAGGTAGAGATTTTAACTACCAGACGAGGCGGCCCCAGCCGAGATTGGTTGAACCCCAACCTGGGATTGGTGAAAACACACCGCGCCCGTGAAAAGATCAGACATTGGTTTAAGATCCAAGATCGCGAATACAATGTCTCACAGGGCAAAACGACCCTCGATAAGGAACTGCGACGACTGGGAAAAGGGGATATCGGGATTGAAAAATTGGCGCGCGAGTTCAATTATCGCAGTGTGGACGATCTCTACTTTGCACTCGGCGCGGGGGATTTGCCCATCAGCCGGATTGTCAATCACCTCACGTTGGAAGAAGAAGAGCTCAAAGAGGAAGAACTTTTTACCATTCGCGAAGTGACCTCTGAACCCGTTTCGGATAGCGGAATTTCCGTCCTGGGATTGAAAGATGTCCATACCAATCTTGGAAAATGCTGCAATCCCGCACTCGGGGATGACATTGTCGGTTATATTACTCGTGGACGCGGGGCGACGATCCATCGAAGTGATTGTCCCAACATCCTTAACGTTCGTGAGCGAGAGCGTATCGTCAAGGCCTCTTGGGGACAGCCCATGGTGACCTATCCTGTCCCGGTTCAAGTGCGGGCGTTCGACCGGGAAGGGCTGGTAAAAGATGTTTCATCCATCATTTCAGATGAAAAAATCAACATCCGTGATTGGGCGGTGCAAGTTGCCAAACACCAGGCCGTCCTGGATATCGTCCTGGAAGTGAAAGATATTTCTCAACTTAGCCGGGTATTGAATAAAATTGAAAAACTTCACAATGTGCGCGATGTGCGTCGAGTTAAAGGGTGAAATCTTCAAAATTCGTTTCTTAGTGATAAAATAGCCGCCCATGATCCTCAGTGTAAACGAGGCACGTGAGCGGCTTCTCCGCGCATTTTCCTCCCTCCACCCCGAATCTGTCCCTTTGGACAAGAGTGCGGGCCGCGTGTTGGCAGAAACGATTCTAGCCCCAACCGACTTGCCGCCTTTTTCCAATTCAAGTATGGACGGATTCGCACTCCGGGCGGAAGATATAAGTGAAGCAAGCGCGCAGAGTCCTGTACAATTACAAGTGGTCGCCGATATCCCTGCCGGGAAACCCTCGGACGTAATCCTCCAACCTGGCCAGACGGCCCGGATCATGACCGGCGCGCCCCTCCCGGTGGGGGCGGACACTGTGATCCCCGTCGAGGGTACAGATTTCAACCATCGCGATGCCGGAACCGCAGCCCCGGCTTATGTCGGAATCATGCGCTCGGTTTCCGCAGGAGCCTACGTTCGCCCGCGTGGGGAAGATTTACGCGCCGGGGAAACGGTGCTCCCTCCTGGCCGGGTTCTGCGCCCCAAAGAGGTGGGAATGCTTGCGATGTTGGGCCGCGCGGCTGTGCAGGTCGTCCGCCGCCCGTTGGTGGGGGTGCTTTCCTCGGGAGATGAACTGCTCCCTGTCGGCTCTCCTCCTGAACCCGGAAAAATCTATGAGTCCAATGCCCATACGCTTTCTGCCCTGGTGGAAGAGGCTGGCGCGATTCCGCTAAATTTAGGGATTGCTCTTGACCAGGCAACAGCGGTTCAAGAACGGTTAGATACCGCGGTATCGCACGGAGCAGATTTGATCCTGTCCTCGGCAGGGGTGAGCGTCGGAGCGTACGACTTTGTTCGCAAGGTCGTTGAAACCTATGGCAGGCTAGATTTCTGGCGCGTTAACATGCGCCCCGGTAAGCCATTGACCTTTGGTGAATATCGGGGCTTGCCGTTTGTGGGGCTGCCCGGTAATCCTGTTTCAACGTATGTAGGCTTTGAGGTATTTGTTCGTCCGGCTTTGTGTAAAATGTTGGGGATGGAATCCTGGCAACGTGAATCCCTCCGCGTCGCTCTGGATGAAGAAATTCAATCGGATGGGCGGGAGAGTTACCTGCGAGGCGTGGTTACTTTGCGAGATGGGGTCCGGTACGCTCGTTTGACGGGTCATCAGGGTTCAGGAAATCATTATTCTTTGGTGCAGGCAAATGCTTTTATTATTGTGCCAGCTGGGGTAAAATCTCTGCCGCCAGGGAGCGAGGTGGAAATCTGGCCTTTATAGGAGAATGTTGTGTCGAAAAGAACACAGAAAAACACGAGTAGAAATTACTGGATCCTGGGCATTGTCGCTGTGGTCGCTATTGCGGTTGTCGTTGGGTTGGTGCTGAGCAGTCGTTTACCCACGGAGACTGCCCAGGTGGACTTCGGCCCCGATCCATCCATTTCTCGCGGGTTGACCGAAGATGGTCTCCCTTATTTAGGGAATGCAGATGCTCCAATCACCATGCGAGTTTATGAGGACTTAGGCTGTCACAATTGCCGGGATTTCTTTCGAGATACCGAACCTTCGATCCTGGAAAATTTTGTTGCAACGGGTCTGGTCAAGCTTGAAATTTATACCCTGGCCTTTGTCAACTCACAATCTCTGCCCGGAGCGGAAGCTGCAACTTGTGCGTTGGATCAGGATAAATTTTGGGAATACCGCGACGTCTTGTTTACCAATCAGGGTGTTGTCGCTTTTACTCGCACCAATCTTGTCACCTGGGCCGAAGAACTGGGATTGAATCGCGCCGAATTTGCAAGTTGTTTTGATCAGGCCGTCCACCAACCGGAAATTATCCAAAAATCCCAACTCGCTTTTGATGTGGGTGTGACAGGTACACCCACTACTGAGGTGAACGGCGTACGGTATGTGGGCGTGCTTTCCTATGAGTCGCAGGATCAGATCGGGATACGCCAAATTCTTGAAACAGCGCTGCAAGAGGTAGAAGGATGAGCCGGTCAAAAGGGTTATATTGGACTTCTGTTGGTGTAGCCGTTGTAGGGCTTTTTGATGCAATCTACCTGTCCTGGATCAAACTGGCTCACCAAACTGCGATTTGCAGTACGATTGGCGATTGCGAAACGGTGAACAACAGCATTTATTCCGAACTTGGTGGAATCCCCATCGCCTTGCTTGGTGCTGGGATGTACTGGATTATTTTGTCTCTCTTACTATTGGAGAATCGTTTTAAATTCTTGCAGGTGCATGGCCAGGAAATTCTGTTTGGCCTAACATTTCTGGGTGTTTTATTCTCTGCCTGGTTGACGTATGTCGAAATTGCAATTTTGAAAGCAATTTGTCCGTTTTGTGTTATTTCTGCATTTGCAATGCTGGTATTATTGGTGCTTACCATCATGCAGTTGTTTGAACCTAGACCCACAACTGAGTTCGCTTAAGGAGGATCAGGCTATGCCTCGGATTCGCTGCCATTATATTGACTGTGTGTTCCTGGACGATGGTTATTGTGGAGCTGCTGCAGTCGAAATTGACCCGGACAATGGGTGCATTACGTATTCTCAGTCCAGTCGCCTTCTTGACGAAGATGAATGGGACGAAGAAGACGAAATCGACGAAGAATGGGAAGAGGAAGACCCTGACTTCGAAGAGGAGGAAGAGGATGATCTCTGGCTAGACGACGACGGTTTTTAGCTTTCTCGAGCCATTATAGAATAGACTCTGAAAACAAAGTATCTAAGGGAGCGCGTACAACCCTGCACATCTTGTTTTCTGGCTATTTCCGAAATCCGGGTATGTAATCTCTCAAAGTACTCCACTCCTAAAATTGCCTTGACACGATCCTCACGCGTGGTACACTTACCCCTATGCAGCAAACCTTTGTATTTTGCACTCCCTTGCCAACCCCTGCCCCTAGTCTGCGAACAACCTCGCGGTCTTTCAGCGCGTAGGGTCTGGCCGGTTAAGCAAATACAAGCTTAGAACTGGATTCATCAATTTCTTACCCTCTGGCTGAAAACTCGCCAGAGGGTGTTTTTTTGTAACTGCTCTGGGCTGAGTAATTCCGTTTTTTTATCTGAACACGCTATCGAATCAGGAGATCCTCCCATGAAAATATCCCAAATGTTCGGTCAAACGCTCAGGGAAGCTCCGGCAGACGCCGAAGTGACCAGCCAAAAATTATTGATCCGTGCAGGCTTCATCCGCCAATTGGGTGCGGGCATTTATAGCTACATGCCTATTGCCAAACGTACGATCACCAAAATCGAAAATATTCTGCGAGATGAAATGAACGCCATTGGCGGCCAGGAAATGACAATGCCGGTAGTTCACCCCGCCGATCTTTGGAAAGAAACCAAACGCTGGTACGAGATCGGCTCCGAATTGGGGCGGTTTAAAGACAAGAATGACCGTGATATGGTCCTCGCCATGACCCACGAAGAAGTGGTTGGCGATCTGATTCGACGGGACATACAATCCTATCGCCAGCTCCCGCGCCTGGTCTACCACATTCAGACGAAATGGCGCGACGACCCGCGCCCGCGCGCAGGCCTGATCCGTGTACGCGAATTCACCATGAAAGACAGTTACAGCCTTGACGCCGATTGGGCGGGGCTGGAAAAACAATATCGCGCCCACTACCAGACATACTTCAACATCTTCAACCGGTGCGGAGTCCCGGCAATTGCCGTTAAATCGGATGTGGGAATGATGGGCGGGAAATTGGCCCACGAATACATGTACCTGACTCCTATCGGGGAGGATACCCTCATCATCTGCGACGAATGTGGCTATGTCGCCAACCGGCAGATTGCGGCGTTTCAAAAACCGGCCCCCGTGGGGGGAGAGGCGCTGCCTCTTGAAAAGATTGCTACCCCGGGCACAAAAACCATCGAAGACCTCGCCAATTTTCTGGGAATCTCCAGGTCCCAGACCGCTAAAGCCGTGTTTCTAACCGCTACCTTCGTTGAGGGAACGAAAGCGGGGTTGCAAGATTACCAGCGTCTCGTCTTTGCCATCGTGCGCGGCGACATGGAACTCAATGAAACCAAACTTGCAAATGCCCTCAAGTCCATAGATCTACGCCCCGCCCATGAGGAAGAGATCAAATCGCTGGGAGCATCCCCCGGATACGCCTCCCCGGTCGGGCTGGATTTCAAACAAAACAAAGGTCTTCTCGGCTGGGTCATCGTTGTCGTAGACGATCTGATCCCAGGCTCTGCCAATCTGGTTGCCGGGGCAAACGAAGACGGCTATCACTACCTCAATGTCAATTATGGGCGCGATTACACCGCCGATATCGTTGCCGACCTTGTCAACGCCGAAGATGGGTTTGTTTGCGTGGAATGTGGCAGCCCGTTGCGTACCTCTCGCGGGGTCGAAGTCGGGAACATCTTCCAACTCGGCACGCGCTATACCGATGACCTGGAAGCGAAATTCGTGGACAAAGATGGACAATTGAAACCCGTCATTATGGGGTCGTATGGCATTGGGGTTGGTCGCTTGCTCGCCTGTATTGCAGAAGAGCACAACGACGAAAACGGCCTGATCTGGCCTATCACCGTCGCCCCGTACCAGGTTCACATTGTCAGCCTGAAAGACGCCGACTACGCCGCCAGTGTGATTTACGACCAATTGACCCAGGCGGGTGTGGAAGCGCTGTACGACGACCGGGACGAGAGCGCAGGCGTAAAATTCAACGACGCCGACCTGATCGGTATCCCATTGCGCATCACCTGCGGAAAGCGCGGCCTGGAACGAGGCGAGGTCGAACTCAAGCGCCGCACCGACACCGAAAAAAGGAATGTCCCGATTGACGAAATTGTGGAGGTGATTCAGGCAGAGATTGCCGCGCTAAAGGCGGAGATCATGGTAAAGGTGAAACCAGTGGTGTATAAGATGTGAAGGGAAGCAACGATCAATATAATGTTATCAATTAAAACAGTGTAATTGGCGCCTATCACTCGATTCATCTTCGATCCAAAGTTGTAGTAAGTTAACCGTCGCTTCCATAAATCCATGACTCCCCCCACCCCGCTCGCGGGGTGGGGGGTCTAAAACACCTCGCGCTTAATAAAATCCGCCACTCTCAGTGTCTGTGCCAGAATCGTCAGCGTCGGGTTCACCGACCCGGATGACACGAAGAAACAGCCATCTGTGACGAATACATTCTCCAGATCGTGCGGGCGGTTGTAAGTGTCCAAGACAGATGTTTTCGGGTCAATACCCATTTTCATCGTGCCCATCTCATGCGCCAGGTTGAACTCGAATTGCGTGCCGAGATAATGATTAACCTCGATCAGGTGTTCGTGGCAGCCAATGGAATTCAACAGCGATTTTAGCTTATCGGCCAGGTGTTGGTGCGCTTCGATATTGTTGCGTTTGAAATGAAAGTGAATCCGGCCCTCAACATCCACCGTCACACGGTTGTTCGGGTCGGGCAGGTCTTCCGATTGGAGCCAGAAATCGAGTGAGTGCGCGGCCATCTCGGCGTAGGTCATCCCTTTGAAGGGCTGCGGCGCTTCAAACATCATCGCCGTTTCATCCACTTTCCCAAGCATTTGGATGTATCCCATCGGGTATTTGAATTCCTCATCGCCCCAGTAAAAGTCCGCGAGGGCCAGCGTCTTTTCGAATACCGAATCGTTCGGTTCATGGCTGATGGCGATGAACGTCGCGTTGTTGTTGCTCATGTAATTGCTCCCCACCAGCCCGGAACTGTTCGCCAATCCGTTCGGGTGCTTGTTGTTTTTCGAGCGCAGGAACAACGCGGCGGAGTTGATCGCCCCGGCCGCGACAATCACATAGCCAGCGGAATACACCACTTCTGTTCCATCCTCCTGCCGGACAACGACCCCGGTCACCTTCCGACCGCTGCCATCCGTCACCAACCGTTCGACGTAACTGTGGGTTTTCAGCATCACGTTCTCGTGCCGGAGCGCGTGCCGGACGCCGATCACGTGCGCGTCTGCCTTCGACTCAGTTGGGTCAGGAAACCCGTCAAACTGGCCGAGCAGGTTCAGGTTGGTGGTATACCCTTCCTCGCCATCTTCGTATCCCAAACGGATTCCCATCGGCAGCGGGGAGGGGTGGTATCCAAGATTTTTTAGGTCGTCGTTGAGTTGCTGGATGCGCGGTTCATGTTCCAGCGCGGGGTAGGGAAACGGCCCGCTACGCCAGGGTTCGGTCGGATC
>DATDOR010000575.1:0-14210 GCA_035293165.1 Anaerolineales bacterium
TCCGGTTCCCGGCTTTGTGAGTCCATGATTTCCATTGCAACGAAGACGGGTATATCCAGACGTACAGCAAGATTCAGGGCATCGCTAGGGCGACAATCAATTTCTGCGCCTCCTGCTCCTGTTTTGACGACAAGATTGGCATAGTAGACTTCTTCATGCAGGCGGTGGATGTCCACACGCTGCACTTCCACGTTTCCCAAACCTAATAACGTTTTCACCAGATCGAACGTTAACGGGCGGAGTAGTTGCTCGCTTTGTTTGAGATGAATGGCAAGAGACCTGGCTTCAAAGCTGCCTATCCATATTGGTAAAACCCGAGAAGTGTTTTCTTCCTTCAGTAATACAACGTGGTGGTCACCAGTCGGGGTCAGGAGAGATGGGCGTTTCTCCGTTTCCTGCTTTTCGACATCTTCTTTTGGGGGTGCTGTATATTTGATAATGTCATGAATGGTTAGCTTTATCATAGTTTTCTCCAATCGAGCAGTTGGTTTAAGGCCGAATTCATCTGTGAGGGCGGCACGCAAACGATGCCGTCCCCGATGGACGCGAACTTTGACCGCACTGAGTGTTGCGCCTAATTGCTGGGCGGCTTCTTTATGGCTCAACTCGTCCAGATAGACCAACACTATCGCTTCGCGTTCTGCAGCGGGCAAGTCTAAGACGGCTTTGCGAATTCGTGCCACCACATCCTGCCGAATGAGTCGGTCTTCAAATGGTTGGGTTTCGAGCGAGTTCTCACGAGTCGGTACCCCATCCCTGTCTGGATCAGATTCCGGCCCCCATGCTTCCCCGGAAGGTGAATACGCGCGGCGGGCAGTGCGTGCCTGGTTGATAGCGATGCTATATATCCACGCACCAAATCGAGTTTCATCACGCAGTTGATCCAGATTGAAATAAGCACGTACCAACACTTCCTGGAGCGTGTCTTCGACATCTTGATCATTTCTCCAGGATCGCTCGTAACAGGCGTTTTATCCTGGGCGCGTGCCGGTCAATCAACCATGCAAAGGCTGTTGGATTGCCTTGCGTGGCGTGATGTACCAGGGTCGTATCTTCGGAAGCTTGGGAGAAGGGGCTGCCCATTTATCTTTAATGAAAGAGACTGGTCTGAGGCGAAAAAGGTTACATGAATCATTCTTTTTTTGAAATGATCGAAGAGAGGTAGAACGATTTTTCGGTATTTTTAATTTTGGAATTTGTCAAAGTTGACGAGTACGATAAGTTTATGGTATCATGCCCCGCGCTTAGAATCGGGCTGAAAACGCCTGATTGATTTCAAAAAACCTGTTTTTAGTGTATTCACCATAGGAGAAGATCACCGCTTGGATAGACGAAGAGAATCAAATGACATTTCTTCTAGTTACCGAATCAACAACCAAATCCGTGTCAAAGAAGTTCGCTTGATTGATGCAACCGGGACAAACGTAGGTGTTGTCCAGACTGATGAAGCCAGGCGAATGGCACAGGAAGCAGAACTTGATCTGGTCGAAGTTGCTCCCAACGCGAATCCCCCAGTCTGCCGGATCATGGATTTTGGGAAGTTCGTTTACGAAAAGACGAAGAAAGAACGCGAAGCCCGCAAAGCACAAACCAAAATCGAAGTTAAAGAAATTCGCCTCCGTCCAAAAACAACCGGCCACCATCGCGGTTTCAAAGTAAGAGATGCGCGAAAATGGCTGGAAGAAGGCAAGAAAGTTAAAGTACGTATTCGTTTTCGAGGGCGTGAAATTCATTACCCTGAAATAGCCCTCGAAGATTTGAAAGAAATTGCTGAAGAATTATCTGACGTCTCGATGATCGAACATGCCCCATCCCTCGAAGGACGCACCATGCTGATGATCCTTGCCCCAGATAAAGTCAAGAAATAACGACCTGGGAGACACCGTTATAAAAAAAACATGTAACTACTCAGCCGGGTAGAGGATTAGCCTGAGCCGTTACAAAAACAGAATTCATGTAAGTAACCGCGGATGCCCCAGCGATCCGCGGGCTTTTATGTAAAAGGAGTGTTCGCTGTGCCACGCAAACAACGTACTGGAAAAATTAAACTCAAATCCCATAAAGCCACTGTCAAACGTTTCCGTGTGACGGGTACGGGCAAGCTGGTGCGCACGAAGATTGGTAAAGGCCACTTGCGCCGCAATACGTCCAAGCGTAATAAGGCCCTCTTCTCTGAGATGATCGAAGTTAAAGGATCGGGCATTATTAAACGCGTCCACCGGCTGGCCCCCTATTTGAAAAAATACAAGGTCAAGCCCTAAGTTCAGTGGCCGGGAAAAATTCAATTCATTTTGGGGCTTGTCTTTGATTGGGCATCCCCGTAATTGCGACTGTTGGGTGTTTGCAACTGGGGAAAATTCCTTCCCCGACGCCCAGGGGTTCGCAGGAGGTAGAAAATGGCTCGTGTAAAAACTGGTTATGTTCGGCGCCGTAGGCATAAAAAAATCCTAAAGCTCACCAAAGGCCAATTTGGTACCCGGTCTAAACTGTTCCGCCGCGCGAATGAGGCCATGCTGAAAAGCCTTTGGTATTCGTATCGGGATCGCCGCACCCGCCGGCGTGAACTACGCAGCTTATGGATTAGCCGCATCAACGCGGCCGCCCGGCAGAATGGCATCACCTATAGCCGCCTGATCCATGCACTCAAAAAAGCCAACATCACCATCAATCGCAAGATGTTGGCCGATCTGGCTGTTCGTGATTCGGAAGCCTTTGCCGCTGTTGTCACTGCTGCTCAATAAAACAACACTCCTGGAATCACGTTCACAAAGAGGGCAGGTTTTTTAGCCTGCTCTTTTTTTGTCTTAATTCCAAAATCCCTTTTCAGAAGTTGTATAATCGTAACTACTCAGCCGAGAATGGAAATGACCCGAAAAAAAGGTTAGCCGAATTCCCAGGCTGATGCCTGAACAGTTTCATCAAATCTGTGAACAAAACTCTCCAAACTTATATCTTTCCATCCGGCCAGACCCTTGAAATTGTCCAGGGTGACATCACCCAGGAACAGGTGGATGCGATTGTCAATGCGGCGAATGAACAGTTGATGCACGGTGGCGGAGTCGCAGCGATCATTTCCCGGCGGGGTGGGCACATCGTTGACGAACAGAGTCGTGCTTGGGTCAAGCAACATGGCCCTGTTCCCCACGATTGGCCGGCCTATACTTCTGGAGGAAACCTGCCTGCCCGGTATATTATTCATGCCGTTGGCCCGGTCTGGGGCAGCGGTGATGAGGACAGCAAACTTTACGCGGCTATCCATGGCTCCCTTCAACGCGCCGACGAATTGAATTTAACCTCTATCGCCTTCCCGGCAATCTCAACCGGAATCTTTGGTTTTCCAAAAGACCGCGCCGCGCGCATCTTCTTTCAAACCATCGAAGCCTATTTTGCCCACTTTCCGGAATCCAACATCGCTACTACCCGAATCACCCTTTTTGATCAGCCTACAATAGATGCTTTTCAAAAGGAATTTAACCGTTATTTGGAAGACAGTTGATCACTTCCTCGAAAAACCCCACGATCCAGCATATCCGCCAACTGCAAACCCGCACACGCACGCGCCGGGAAACCGGGATGTTTGTCATCGAAGGTGTGCGTCTGGTGGAGGAAGCACTCCTGGCAGGGATTCGCCCCCAAACCTTGATTTACACACCCGATCTAGATGAACGCGGCGAAAAAATTCTCGCGGGATTCCGTACCCTCGGCGTTGAACCCGTCCCGGTCAGTGACACCGTGATGCAGGTTGCCAGCGATACCCAGACCCCTCAGGGGGTTCTCGCCGTACTCCCGATCATGCCTCGCTTCCTCCCAACCCATCCTGATTTTGTCCTGATCCTGGACGGGGTACGCGACCCTGGCAACCTGGGCACTATCCTCCGTACTGCCGACGCGGCCGGTGTGGACGCCGTTGTCCTCCCTCCCGAAACCGTTGACCCCTATGCTCCTAAAGTCCTCCGCGCAGGGATGGGCGCGCACTTTCACCTCCCCATTCATTTACTGGGCTGGGAAGAAATTCTTGCCATGACCAGTTCATTGTGTGTGTTCCTTGCGGACGAAGGGGCAATTTCTAAGTACACCGAAACAGATTTCTCTCTTCCCCTCGCCCTCATCATCGGCGGAGAAGCGCATGGAGCCAGTGATGAAATCCAAAGGCTGCATCCTGCCCCTGTTCGTATCCCAATGCCTGGCGAAGCCGAGTCGCTCAACGCCGCCATTGCCGCCGGAATTCTGATGTTTGAAGTCGTCCGGCAGAGAAATCTGCAAGCAAAACCCCAAAAACCATGAAAATCCGCACGATTACGACCTTCCTCAATCCTGGCTGGCCCCTGGATGAGAGACTTCTCGATCAAGCCGGTCAATTCAATCACGCCGCCCAAAAAGCCTTCACCGATTCCGGTTACGAAGTTCAAACCACCCGGTTAGCGACCATCCCGTTCCCTCAACTTTTGCCGGACATTCATTTGATGGATGTTCTGGTCTTTGCTCAAACGCTCGAAAACGCCGCCGCGGCGAGGGGGTATGGGTACATTTGCATCGGCCCTGCCAGCCCGGATAATTTGCAAACCTATCACATCCTTCCCAACGTCTTCGCGGCCACCGAAAACATCTCTGCATCCGGGGTTATCGCCGAAAAAACGATGGGTGTTTCCCTGCCTGCCATCCGCGCTGCTGCCGAGGTGATCCATGCCTGCGTAGCCCACGACCCGAACGGGTTCGGCAACTTCTTCTTCACGGCGATTGCCAATGTCCCACCGGGCGGGCCATTTTTCCCATCCGGGTATCATGGAGGGGGGCCGCCTGCTTTCGCGCTGGGCACGGAAGCTGCCGATCTGGCGGTTGAAGTGTTTTCCACAGCTACTACGCTTGCTGAAGCGCGCCAAAAATTGATCGAATCCATTGAATCCCACGCCCGCAAACTCACCCAAATCGCGGAAACACTGAGCACGCAATACGGAATACGTTTTACGGGCATTGATTTTACCCTTGCCCCGTTCCCTGACGAGGCGCTCTCGATTGGGACTGCTCTCGAAAGATTAGGCGTTCCCGCGTTGGGGTTGAGTGGATCAACAGCCGCCGCCGCTTTTTTAGTGGACACGCTTGACCGGGCGAAATTTCAGCGGGTAGGATTTAACGGATTAATGCTCCCTGTGCTGGAGGATGCCGCGCTCGCCGCCCGCGCCGCAGACGGGAATCTGACCGTAACCGATCTGTTGCTGATGTCCACTGTATGCGGAACGGGCTTAGACACCGTGCCCCTGCCCGGGGATACCACGCCCGATCAGCTCGCGGCGATCCTGCTCGACGTGGCCGCGCTCTCCTTGCGGTTAGATAAACCCCTCACCGCGCGGTTGGTCCCCATTCCAGGAAAAAAGGCTGGAGATTTGATCGAGTTTGATTTTCCGTATTTTGCGAACAGCCGGGTGATGGGGGTCAGAGCAGCGGGATTAAAAGGCTTTTTTACTGGAAACGAGCGTTTCGATCTAAAACGACGTTAAGAAAACATCCCGAGGCTCATGAACCTCGGGATGTTGCTTTAGGGAGCATTTCGCCAGTAAACGCCGCCATCCGCCTCACGGGCCATGAACTTGAATGCAATCAATTCACGACGCAGGCTGGTGGTGTCATCGTAGAAACGGCTGAGAATCTCGTTTACCTGTTTTTCCGAATATTTCACATTCGCCTCGAAGTTTTTGACAATGTGCTTCAGGATGGCTTCCAGCTTTTTCCGTTGCGCGGGGATAGTCTTCAAGCGACCATCAGGGTACGAATAGTTCTCGATCACTTTGCAGTCGTAAGCATCCATGTTTACGTCCGCGACAACTTGAGGGAGGGTACCTTGTGCGAGGATGCTTTTTGCCATCATTTCTAGCATATCCGTATTCAAGTGATAGACGTTGTAATAGCTTTCCGCGCGCGCACTGACCAACCCTACTTTGGATAGTTTGGACAGGTGGTGAGAGACGGTTGAGGGGCGCTTTTCCAACATCTCGGCCAGTTCTTCTACACTAAAGTCATCCTGTGCAAGCAGCCCGACGATCTTTAGCCGGTTGGCGTCAGACATGGCGCTGAAAAAGGAAAGAAGTTTGGCAGTTTGCTCATCCATCATGATCCTGCCTCCTGTCCCATTTCTTCCACCCAGTAAGCTGAGCCATCCGTGTAACGGTACAGATGCCCTGAATCTACGAAACTCCGGCGGAAGAAAGCGGCATCCGGGTGAAATCGCTTGATCATTTCGTTGATTTCCTTTTCTGTATGATGCCTCCCAGGTTTCAGCGATTGCAGAACATGGTGGAGTACATAGCGCAGCAGGATGAGTTGCTTTTTCTGTTGAAGCGGAATTTGTTTGACTTCACCATTGGGATGGGTGTAGTTCATTAGAACCTTTCGTTCTTCCTCGGTAAAATCTTCTGGAATGATCCGTTGATTGATCTGGGAAGAGTCTGATTTCTTCACACGGGTAAATTGTCGTTTTGCCATTTCTTCCAGCGTTTTTGTAGCCAGCTCATAAACTTCCTGCTCGCCATCCATATGCGGGATGACAAGTCCGGTCTCACAAAGTTGTTCCATATGATGTAGCACTTCGGAGGGGGACATTTCAACCTGGTTGGCCAATTCCTGGATGGAGGCATGGCCTTTTGCCAGAACGCCAACGAGTTTTAACCGTTCCACATCCACAAACGCTTTAAAAAACCGCATTAATTCTTCGTTTTGTTGTTCCATGATACACCTCTATCTAATTCGACGTTTGTCGAATTAATTATATAGAATTCAAAACATTTGTCAATAGATAAAAAAAGGTTACTGCTCAGGCTTAGAAAGAAAGCTCTCCCTGGCTGAGTAGTTACAAAAAAGTACCTCTCACATTTCTTGTGAGAGGTACTTTTTCACGGAAAATATGTATTATTACGGCCCGCTGGTAACAGGATACCCCGTTGCCTGCCACTCGTTCAACCCACCTTGCATACTCGTTACCTGCTCAAAACCCGCCTGGAGCAGAATATCCCGGCCTTGCTGGCTGCGATTTCCTGACCGGCAAACCACTACAATCTCCTGATCACGCGGAATTTCGTTCACACGGGACGCGAGTTGATCGAGGGGAATGAGCGTTGTATTGGGCGCGTGAAAATCGTTCCATTCTTCCGGAGTACGAACATCTAAAACGAAAACCCCTTCCTCATATTTTTGATAGGCTTCATTTACCGATATTTCCAGGGGGAGAGAGGCCGTCGTGGTGGGTTGGTTAATCTGCCCGGCGATCCAAAAACCGCCTAAAGCCAGAACAATGACGGCTGCAATCACCCACCAAAACTGAAATCGATCTGCAGCCCGTTTCGATTTTTGTCTGGATTTGCCGGTTTGGGAACGTATTTTTTGCTTTTTTTGAGACATAGGAACTCCTTTTTCGTTTAGATGCCCGGGTAGGGAAAATGGTTACATGTTCTCATCCGTTGTCCTATTATATAATCATGGTAACTGCTCAGGCCAAAGCAGAGAAACCTCCGAAAAAAAGGTGTGCGCAGGGGTGTACACCCCTGCGCACACCTTTTTTTCGGTCATTCCTACTCAGGGCTGAGTAGTTACTAATCATGTATCTTTAATGTTTCAGGAGAGAGAGATGTCTACTTTATTTTCCCGATTTTCTGGTTGTCATCGTGTGATGGGGTTCATTCTGATCCTGTCCCTCGCCGGGATTTGGTTATGGATACGAATTCCCAGACAGGTTTTGGCTACCGAAGTTCCCTTTGGGACAAAGATCAACGTCAATACCGATTTCGATGGCGCGCAATCCGCAGCGGCTGCCGATCTGGACCGGGATGGTGATCTGGATATCGTCGCCGCGGCGAAAAATGCTGGCGATATTGTCTGGTGGGAAAACACGACTGGAGACGGCACATCCTGGGGTGTTCCCAAGACCATCACGAACACTTTGGATGGAGCCATTGATGCTGTCCCCGCCGACCTGGACGGAGATGGTGATCTGGATATCCTCGGTGCGTCGTCCACAACTGGAGAAGTGTGGTGGTGGGATAATGCAAGTGGGGACGGAAGCACATGGAATGCAGCTCTTGTTGATTCTACATTCAGTCAAATTTCAGGCATCACGGTTGCAGATGTCGATGGAGATGGTGATCGGGACGGAGTGGGTGTAGGGTCGGTTTCTGGATCTTTTCAGGTTCATTGGTTTGAAAACACTGTCGGAGATGGCTCTGCCTGGTCATCTTTGGGGGTTGCAGTCGCGCTTCCCAGCCCAACATCCGTAGCGATGGCGGATTTGGACCGCGATGGCGATTTGGACATTGTTGCCGCGTTCCAAACTGACAATGTAATCTCTTGGTGGAGGAATAACAATGGAGACGGGTCGTCCTGGTCGCCTTTTACAATTAGTAGCACCTATGACAGTGCCAATGGTATTGAAATCTCTGACATAGACAGGGATGGCGATCCCGACGTGCTGGCTGCGTACTCCAACGGTACCCTCTCCTGGCGAGAAAACGACGGAACCGGACAGGTGTGGGCCGACCACCCGATCACGACAACCTTCTCTGGCGCTGTCTCCGTTGCCGCTGCCGACCTGGACGGGGATGGCGATCAGGATGTGCTCGGCGCGGGAACCGATCAAACCCGCTGGTGGGAAAATACGGATGGCGCGGGTTCCACCTGGGAGGAATACCCAATTGATACAGCCTTTAGCGGCGCGCGTGCCATCGGAGCTGCTGATGTAGACGGAGATGGGTCCATGGACGTCATAGGCGCAGCCGAAACAGCGGATGACGTCGTGTGGTGGCAGAACAAAACCATCCACCGCAACGCGTATTACCCCATTGAAGGATCTATCCAGGTAGATGGTAATTTTGATGGGGCTATTAGCATCACCTCTGCGGATTTTGATCGGGATGGTGATCCAGATATCCTGGCTGGCGCGTACAATACAGGTGAAGTAGCCTGGTATAAAAACACTACGGGCGATGGGACAAACTGGATAAAGGAATCCATTGATAATACCCTCTCTAGCGTCCGCTCGGTATATACTGCTGATCTGGACGGGGATGGCGATCTGGATGCGCTGGCCGCAGATACCATCGCGAATGAAATTCTCTGGTGGGCAAATAACGGGAGCGGTTCCTTTGGTACCGCCCAAACGGTAGACGTTAATTTCACCGGCGCGTTCTGGGTTTCGGTTGGCGATGTGGACGGAGATGGGGATATAGATATTTTGGGCGCAGGAGGAACTTTGGTTAGTTGGTGGGAAAACACCGATGGGAACGGCGCATTTGGGACTCGTATTGACATCGCGCCCGGGTATGATGCTGCTCGTTCCGTTTCCGCTGCAGATTTTGACCGGGATGACGATTTGGACGTTCTCGCTTCTTCATACAACGAAAATGACATTTCCTGGTGGGAAAATGAAAATGGCGACGGATCATCCTGGGCGCAGCAAACCGTTGATAATGCCATTGACAACCCGGTAGCCACCTTTGCCGCCGATGTAGATGGCGATGGGGATATGGACGTATTGGGCGCCTCGGAACTGGATGACGAATTTAGCTGGTGGGAAAACGATGGGAACGGCGCTTTCGGTTCCCGGCAAACGATTGGCACTGGATTTGATAGCCCCAGTGCTGTATTGGGAGCAGACCTGGATCGGGATGGTGATGAGGATGTGATTGGCGCTGCCCGCAATAATAATATCCTCGTCTGGTTTGAAAACGATAACGGAGATGGGTCGGGATGGACGGAACATATCCTCATCTCCACCTTCCAGGAGGCAGTTGCTGTGCATGTGGCTGACATCAATCGGGATGGCGCACCGGACATTCTCGGTGCGGCTTTTGTGGATGATACCTTACGGTGGTGGGAAAATCGTGGTGGACAGTTCAGCATGAACTCCATGAATACATCCCCCGCAGCTATTGCCGATGGGACAACAACGGATGTGATGGCCATTACCGTCACCCATCAAGGTCGTCCAAACGATTCGGAAATGAAATTGGCGACGTTGGAATTCCTCTTTGAAGAGTCACCGGGTAATGGAATGGGTTCCCCTGAGGCCAATGCAGTTATCGAAAATTTACACATATACCTGGATGATGGCTCAGAATCCTTTGACAGCAATGACACGCTCGTCATGACTGTAGATACCATCACTTTAGTCTCCGGCTTCGAGACCATTCAACTCCCCACAAATGATCCAAATGTAAAACTTAACCCTGGTGAAACCAAAAATTTCTTCATCGTACTGGAACTCACTGCCAACGCCGGGGCGCAGGACCCCAATCAAATACTGCTCACCCATTTGACCCTGGGACCTCTGCCCATCAGTTCCGCAGTAGATACCAACAATGATATCCCCCTTCAAATGGCCTATGAACCTGACCTCACCGTCCAATTAATCGCGTTTGCTCCTGACCTTTTCATAGGGAAGTTTGCGAACAATCTACCTGGTGATGGGTTGGCAAGCCCAGAAACCCTCTCAGGTGGGGCCGATACAATCCAGCCTGGTGACCTGATCACTTACACCATCCTGTTCAGCAATACCGGCAACGCGAATGCCACAAACGTATTCATCATTGATCCAATACCGATGGAGGCACAATATACAGGGTCTACAAGCACGGGTGTGGCCACAACGCTGAGCGAACTCGGCAATAACACCTACCGGTGGGATATCGGAACACTGCCTGGACATGCAAATGGCGCGATCACCATTATGGCCGCGCTTGACCCAGGTGTGGCTTCGGAATACGCTTTTGTCAATACTGCCTACTTAACTGGAACCCTTGCGACGGTTGTTAATTTCGGCGCAGCGAGCAGCGCAAGCCTGGAAATCAATTTCCCGCCATCGGTAGATGCAGGCGCCGATCAAACGGTGTTGGTAGGCCAATCTTTTGAAATCACAGCGTTATATTCCGACCCTGGCCTGGACGATACCCATCAAGCTACCATTGATTGGGGAGATGGCAACGAGACTGCCGGAGTGGTCGATCCGGTTGCCCATACGGTCAAAGGCAGCCACACATATCTCTCTATTGGAACCTTTAACATCACAGTTTCGGTCAAAGATAACGATGGCGGGCAAGGTGTGGATATTGCGCTTTACACCGTTAATCAGGGAAAGACGTTCTTACCTGTCATCTTAAAGCCATGATTTGGCTAAAAAAAGCGAGGCGAACAATGTTTCATCGTTCGCCGCGCTTTTTTATAGGAATATTTCTACGGCCAGCGATTGAGTTCCTCACCTGTCTGATAGTTGAAACCTCGCACAACGTCCGTCGTGACGACCCAGACCCGTGAATTGTCCCATCCTAAAACACTGATCCACATGCTGCCTGCATCAAAATCCGTAGCGAGGTTTTGTATATTTGACCCGCTGCTCGTCCCGTCTTGCAAATTAATTTGCTCAAACCCGATACGCTTGGGTTCACTGTACGCGGAAAAAAGATAGACGCCATTTTCACTGGTCATGGCCGTCCAGATCCCATCCTCATACGCGACCTCGCTCAACAAGTCATCCATCATATCTTCTGTTGTGGGTACGAATGACCACCGAACTGATCCATCCGGCGCGAGCGCCCAAATCTCATTACGAGATGTGCCTCGTGTCCGGTAGGCAAGCGCTATCAGCGTATCCTGAGCAACACCCAGCGGAGTCAGGTCGTAATCTTCATTATGCACCAGACGTTGATACGTTCCATCATCCGTATTAACAAACCACAATTCCTGGTAGGAAGGAATATACAACCCATTTTCAGTAAGCAGAACACCCTCATCGGGACTAATCCCACTTGTGCCTGGCTCCTCGGCGATGAGGGCCTCCCAGGCCATCGTACCGGTTACGCCATCCCATCGTTGGATGCAGAAGGGATCATAAGTCCCAAACCCGAAAATCACCGCTTGACCATCGGGTAAAGCCCACATGGGGTCATAAAGGTACGGTTCCTGTGGGTCATCATCAAAAATGTAGTTCACACATTGCGGTTGGATGGTATGGAGGAGCATCCCATCCAGAGCATTGTAGACAAACAATGCAACATGATCCTCCTGGTCATCCTTAACCGCCGGATTGCCACCCAAGATCAATAACTGGCGTGGCTGCTCATTGAGATGTACGCTCCAGGATGGTTGGCCGGTTTGAGCATCGTAGGCCTGGAGCGTCCCATCCGCTGTCAGGGCAACCACACGCTGGCCAGTCACTTGCAAACAGTCTTTGCAAATATTCGTCACCTCATCTGGCAAGGTTGTCTGCCAGGTCGTTGTGCCATCTGTCCGATTAAAGGCGAATAATTTGGTTTCGTAGGCGAAGTATACAAACGAGTTATTTGCCGCGAATTGATTGTAAATATAGGTTGCCTCATCATCCAAAGGCGCGCTTTGCCAGCGGTTTGGCTTTTCCCCCTCAAAATCCACATACAACAAACGTTTCGTATCATCCGATAGGCTGGCAACCCCGACAAAATCGGGCTGCGAGTCGTTGTCCGAGGGAATCAGTGTCAACGCTCCGAAACTGTAGATGTCTGGGCCGATGGGAGACGTGATACTGATTCCTTGATCGCTTCCACTGATAAGGGCAAAAAGTCCGGCCAGCGCACCTGTTGTACCCAACACGCCCGCTACAATCGAAATCACTGTTGCCAACACGACGATGGCGACAATACATCCAATAGCCCGTCCCACGCCGCTTCCGGTTCCCGCTGAATAGGAAATGGTTGGCGGAGGCGTATACGTTGTCGTCTGGATGATTAACTTCGGGAATGCCCCTGTTTGCTCCTCCTCTTGAGACGTCTGATCTTGAAGGGTGGTGCCACAAAACTCGCACTTAAAAACGCGCTCGTGCCCCTGTTTTAGATCGAGCGGCGCGCCGCATGAAGGACATTTAACTACCTGGAACCGATCAGTCATCTTAGCTCACTCCTGGCTTTAGATTTCAGGCTCTTCCATTATTAGCGGGAAATTCTCCTACCCCGTTAATTACGGTAGACTCAGATTTCATGAATGTACACAAGTATACAAGCAAACGAAAACTTTAGGAGATGAAATTATCGCCGTACCAGCTTGTAAATATCCCCCTGACGGGCTACCAGATACACCTCTCCGGCTTCATCCTCACCAAACGATGTAATCAATACGCCTGTCTCAAATAATAAAGTATTTTGCCAGACACCGTTTGCATCGCGCAGCAAGCCCCACACCTGCCCGGAACAGTAATCCCCATACAAATATACCCCGAACCATTCCGGCAACGCAGAACCACGATAGACATATCCACCTGTCACGGAACAGGTACTCCCTGCGTGGGGATATTCCCAAACCGGGGCCATCAGGTTCAGGCCGGGGGGGGCACTGCCCTCGTACGCGTGTGTACCCTCAAAGTAATCCCACCCCAGATTGACACCCCCAGGCGTCCCCGTTGCCAGGAAATTTATCTCCTCCCACGCGTTTTGCCCCACATCGCCGATGTAGAGGTCGCCAGTCAGCCGGTCGAAGGAAAAACGCCAGGGGTTCCGCAAGCCGTAAGCCCAATTTTCGTGCAGGCCGTCCCCGGTGAGGAAGGGGTTATCAGGCGGGCTGGTATATGGAGAAGTGTTTACGTCTATTCGCAGCAGTTTTCCCAAGAGGGTGAAGGAGTTTTGGGCGTTACCTTCGGGATCGCCTGCGGAGCCGCCGTCGCCGGTTGCAATGTACAGGTAGCCATCAGGTCCGAAGGCGAGGTGACCGCCATTGTGATTGCCAAAAGGTTGACGAATCCGGAGGAGGATGATTTCGCTTCCGTCGTCGGCCTGATTGGGATCGCTCCGGGAAGTCTCATAACGGGCGATGATGGTATCGCCGTTGTTATCGGTGTAGTTGACGTAGAAATAGCCGTTTTCCTCATACAAAGGGTGGAAAGCGAGGCCGAGTAATCCTTGTTCGTTGGCTTCGTCTCCCACACGGTTCCGAATGTCGAGGAAGGGGGTTTCCTGGCCGATAATGCGGATAGTGCCGGGCTGTTCGACGAGAAAGAGACGGTTGGAACCATCGCGTGTATGGGTGAGAAGGATGGGGCTGTTGTATCCGTTGGCGATGGGGGTCCAATCGAAGGCTGCCGCGTTGGGGAAGGTGACCACGTTGGAGGGCAGTTCGCTCTCCCCGGTGGAGGGTGGGGCTGCTTCCGTAGGAACCAGGGCTTCTCCGGTGGGGGATTGGGTTAATGTCCAGGTGTCGATCAATTCTCC
>DATDOR010000576.1:0-4429 GCA_035293165.1 Anaerolineales bacterium
CACCTGAAGGGGGTAAGAACCCGAAAAAATGGTGTCCGCAGGGGGTGTACACCCCCTGCGGACACCATTTTTTCGGATAATCCCCTCACCAAGTGAAAGGTTACTATTTTTGGTGTCTTTCGCGGATTAAAAAGGATGAAAGAATGAACTTACCTTTTCGTTTGATGGTTGAAAAACGCACCGAAGACATTCCGAAATGGCTGCCATTTGCGACAGCGGTTGGGTCAGTTGTTTTGGCGTTCATCGTGAGCGGTATTGTGCTGTCGCTCATCGGTGGTAATCCGTTTAGAACACTGACTTTCTTTTTCAATGCAACGTTTGGAAGCTGGCCAGTCATTTCGGATACATTGGTTAAAGCCACCCCCCTCATCATGGTTGGGCTGGCCTGTGCGATTGCCTTCAAGATGAAACTCTGGAACATCGGGGCGGAAGGGCAATTTTATCTCGGCGCATTTTTTGCCAGTCTGGTGGTGCTGATCCCCGTTGTTCCCCCTGAGACGCCGAAAGTGATCGTCATCGGCTTGATGATCATCATGGGCATGATCGGCGGCGCGCTATGGGGTTTTATCCCCGGGTTTCTTAAAGCGCGGTACAACGTCAATGAAATCATCACTACTCTCATGCTCAACTACATTGCCATTTATTGGAATAATTTCTGGATTTTTGATCAATGGAGCGATGCCGGATTTCAAATGACTCCGCAATTTGACAAAAGCGCATGGCTGCCCCGTCTGGCGGATTACGCCCGCGAGGTGAAAGCATTCTCAGGCATCACACTGCACCTGGGCGTGGTCTTTGGAGTTGTTGCTGCTGTCATCTTGTGGTGGATCATGGATCGCAGCAAGTGGGGCTATGAGATCAAGTTGATCGGTGACAACCCGAATGCGGCGCGGTACGCGGGTTTGAACATAGCTCGGAATATCATTCTGGTCATGATGTTATCGGGTGCATTGGCGGGGTTGGCAGGGATGAGCGAAATTTCTGGGGTGGTACACCGCTTGCAGGAACGTATTTCGCCCGGGTACGGGTTTACTGGCATCATCGTGGCCTGGCTCGCCAAATTGAATCCATTTGCCGTGATTCTGGTTTCGATCCTGTTCGGCGCCCTGATCGTCGCCGGACGTGAGATTCAACCTTCGGGTCTGTCTAATTTGTTACAAGGAATCATCTTGTTTTTCATCATCAGCAGTGATGTGCTGCTCCGCTATAAAATCCGGGTTGTCCGCTCCACTCCTGAAACGGAGGCGGCTGCATGAACCTTGAGATTATTCTTCATGCCGGACTGGCGACCGGAACCGTGCTTTTATTTGCTGCCATCGGGGAAGTGTTTGCCGAGCGGTCGGGTATCCTCAATTTGGGGGTTGAGGGGATGATGCTGGTCGGGGCCATGGCCGGATTCAAAACCTCGCTAGCGACGGGCAATCCCTGGTTAGGGCTGTTGGTTGCTATGCTTGCCGCTGGCATCTTAAGCCTGGCGCATGGTTTGGTGACCATCCACTTCCAGGCCGACCAGGTGGTCAGCGGCCTGTCACTAACTTTTCTCGGTACGGGGGTTGCACTTGTCTTAGGGGAAGGGTTGACCGGACAGAACCCACCATTAATTCCGAACGCAAACATTCCACTTCTGGCCTCTATTCCTTTTCTTGGGCCGGTTTTCTTTGACGATCACAGTGTCCTGGTTTACGCGGGGTATCTGTTTGCCCCTCTTTGCTGGTGGTACATCCACAAAACCCGTCCGGGGATGCACCTGCGCGCGGTCGGGGAAAAACCTGCAGCGGCGGATGTCATGGGTATCAATGTCTATGGCGAACGCTATTTTTACACCTTCGTTGGGGGGATGCTGGCGGGGTTGGCAGGGGCGACGATCAGCCTGTCTGTTTCCCCGGGCTGGTATAGTGTGCAGACCACGTCCGGGCAGGGGTGGATTGCGGTCGGGTTGGTGATCTTTGCCCAGTGGGATCCCATCCGCGCGGCGATTGGCGGGTATTTGTTTGGGGCCGTCCGGCGCGGGATTTTGGATTTGCAGGGGCCTGCGACCTTGTTTGGGTTTACCAATCCCTTGTTCATCAATTCCAATTTTGGCTTTTTCCTTCAAATGACTCCCTTTATTCTGACGATTGTCGCCCTGGTATGGGGATCACGTGCGGCGGCGAGAAAGCGGTTAGGTGCACCCGCCGCGTTGGGGGTACCCTACGTAAGAGGGGAACGCGGACTGTAAAAACGCATTACTCCACCTCCCACGGGGGCTTTCCTCTATTCCGATAGTGACTCGCGCGAATTTCCTCGCCCCATTCGGGGAAAACATCCGCGGCTGCAAGCAGCATTCCAAAACAACCCGCTAACATCATATCCCCAAAAGGTACAGCAAAATACGGTTTTAAAGTTGACCCTTGCAAAATATTCCGCCGCGGCCCGGTGACGACTACTCCAGACTCGTTTGTGGGGAAAATGTAAGGAGAGGGGTGGTACACTAGCGCGCCATGCCCCATGTCTTGATAGACGAACTCGTTTGTTAACGTACCAGCAGCAAAGTCGTTTAGCAGCGCTTCCATTTTGGGTAGATTCATGAAGCCTGTGTGGTGCTCGAATACCCCTTCGATCCCGGTTGGGCCAAGACGGAATGCCAAGGTATGGAAATTGCCCAGATTCGTGATCATCGTTCGCTCTCGTGTACGGACACGAGGATCGAGTGTTGCCCCTAACACAGCTGCGGGAGCTGTGTCCATCAGCATGAGGGGGACATCTACGCCCCGCGCGGAGTGAGCAACGGCTTGCATCCGAGTCATGATGTGGGGGATATTCTCTGCACGATAGGCAAAGGCACTCAAGCGATTTTCAGCCTGAATGCGGCGGTCTAGATATTCGAACCGGAATTTACGGTCGGAGTAATTCGGTGGGGCGGCGCCATGATCGAAAACGGCAATCGCTAGAAGAGATAGGTTATCAAGCGAAACGCCAAAGTGTTCCAATGCCCCGGCGATAGCGTCATAATCAAAATCTTTCAATTCCAGCCGCAGGATAGAGTCAGGCAGGTGTGCGGCTTCATCTTCACCGATCACTTGAATGCCCATGGCGCGAATTTCCTCCAAATCGTCATTGAACGAGCGTGCTGCGTCAGGGGTCGCGTATACCCCCCGTCCGGCCCGGAGATGGTCTTCCGTTGCCCAATGGCTAGGCCCGCCTCCCATCGTCACGCCTGTTAAAAGGATATCCTGTGCCCGTTCGGTCGCGGCTTTGATACGCCGGTGGACGATCATGGTCGGGGAGGGAAGCACCAATTTAAAGCCATTTTCGACATCTAATTGGGTGTCATAGAGGAAGATATCCTGAGTTCCAGTTCCGACATCAACCACGAGAATTTGCATAAAGGTCTCCTTTTTAGAACAATTGTAACGTGGATTAATAAATTTCTTGTGAAAATCTTAACAAAATGGTTCTTTGGGAATCGGCGGGGAGGCAACCACGGCAAATCCCAAAGAGCCAACAAAATGACTTTCCAAAACCCGTGCGACTGGGGTATAATCGCTCGGCACTTAACCAGCGACTATATTACAAGGATTTGTTATGCCCAAACGAACTTACCAACCAAAAATTCGCCGCCGGATGCGTGTGCATGGTTTCCGCGCTCGGATGGCAACTAGCAGTGGGCGTGATGTTTTGAAGCGCCGTCGCGTGAAAGGCCGCTATAAGTTAGCGCCCACGATGAATAACCATGTCAAACGCATCAACTGGAAAGCCTGATCAAAAGTAAGAATCGCTTGACTAAACGGACCGATTTTGAGCGGGTGCGGCGTGAGGGAACCTCGTATGCCCACCCGCTAATCGTGTTAGTTGCTCATCCAAACGAACTGGCTATCTCTCGAATTGGTGTGGCTGCCGGACGATCAATTGGAACGGCGGTGGCAAGAAACCGTGCGAAACGCCGGATGCGTGAGGCGATTCGTCCACTAATTCCGTATATGCTTACTGGGTGGGATTTGTTGTTCCTCGCCCGACGCCCACTCTTGCAGGCTGATTTCCAAGATTTGCGACTTAGTGTAAAAAAAGTCCTCCAAAGGGCAAAATTGTTCAGAGAGTCTTTGCAAACCCTATGACTGCCGATATCCACAATCATGAGCAAAATTACCACGATCCGCCCTTACGCGAATTGCCGGTAACGTTTTGGAATCTGGCGCGTTTCCCTCTTCTAGGACTGGTTCGATTTTATCAAATGACTTTCTCCCGCGCGCTCCCTCCCAACACTTGTCGGTTTTACCCCACCTGTTCCCATTATGGGTATCAGGCAATTTATAAATATGGGGTTCTCAAAGGTGGCTGGATGGCGACCTGGCGGGTTTTGCGCTGTAATCCATTGAATCCCGGGGGAATCGACCCCGTGCCCTGATAAAACCTATGAGATTTAGACCCCATTTTATTTTCATAATGCTCG
>DATDOR010000577.1:0-2308 GCA_035293165.1 Anaerolineales bacterium
GTTGAAACCGAATGGGTTGCAGCCCATTTGAATGACCCCTCTGTCCGCATGGTCGAATCAGACGAGGATTATTTACTGTACGATACCGGGCATATTCCCAGTGCAGTGAAGATTGATTGGTTTACGACTCTCCAACACCCCGTCCGGCGCGATTTTCTAAGCAAGACTGAATTTGAACGCGTCTGCTCGGAAAATGGCATTTCGAATGACACCACGGTTGTGTTTTACGGAGACAAGAGCAACTGGTTTGCTTGTTATGCGCTATGGGTCTTCCAATATTATGGTCACGAAAAAGTTAAGATAATGGATGGCGGCCGCGCCAGGTGGGAAGCGGAAGGACGACCGCTGACAAAAGATGTGCCTCAATATCCAGCCGCTACTTACACGGCTAAGGAAGCGAATAAGAACATCCGTGCCTTTCGGACTGATATTTTCGTACAGATCGAAACAAAGAAACCTCTCGTGGATGTTCGTTCCCCCGGTGAATATCGTGGTGAACTCTTGCACATGCCCAATTATCCTCAGGAAGGCGCGACACGCGGAGGCCATATCCCTGGCGCGGTAAATATTCCCTGGGCAACGGCTACGAATGATGATGGCAAATTTAAATCTGCGGACGAGTTGAAAACGATTTATGGAGGTCAGGGCATTACAGGCGACAAAGATATTGTTGCCTACTGCCGGATCGGTGAACGCAGCTCGCATACCTGGTTTGCACTCAAATATCTCCTCGGCTACCCGAACGTCAAAAATTACGACGGTTCCTGGACAGAATGGGGCAACCTGGTGGATGCCCCCATCGAAAAACCGTAAGTGGCGAATCCGATTGAATTCACCCCCCCCAAACTCCAACAAATCATCGAAGATTTCCAGTGGAGCGATGGCCGGGAAAAAGCCCAAATGCTGGTGGAATATTCTGAAAACCTGCCTCCCCTTCCGCAATGGGTCAGCGCCGATCATGACGCGATGGAACAAGTCCACGAGTGTATGACACCAGTGTTTGTGCAGTCGGAAATCAAAGACGGAAAAATCTATTTTTACTTTGATGTCCCCAAAAGTTCCCCCACGGTGCGCGGGTTTGCGGCTTTGATGCAAGAGGGCATCAGCGGCTCAACGGTGGAGGATGTCATCCAAATACCTGGTAACTTTTTTCAACCGATGGAATTGGAGAAGGTGTTGAGTGCTCAACGGTTGCACGGGATCAGTGCAATTTTGGGGCACATGAAAAGAATAGCCACAAATTCTCTGATATAGAACTTTTCGCTAAACAGGCATCATCCTCAATCACAGTTCGGGCAAAAGGGTATTACATCCATTCGAGGCTCGCCATCAATATGCGGGTTGAGCCAGAAAGCGTTATCAGCATCGGCGCTTCCCCAGGCGTCCACCCGTAAAATGAAACGGATATGCTGCCCGGCCAATGCACTGAGATTAACCTCAACCCGGTTCACGGCTCCATCATAAATTTCCGTCCAGGATGCCAGGTTATTGACTCTTCCACTTTCCCGCTTTCCAATACCGGCGCAGTCAAGAATTGGACAAACCCACTTATATCTCCTGGTTGGCCCGGACAGGGAAGAGTCCCTGTCCCACTGGTCCATTTCGCCCGACATGCGGCAATGACGAAGTTAAAGATTTGGTTGTAATCCATCTCCAAAACGGTTATTTTCACCCAGAAAGATTTGTTGGCTAAATCTCCAATCCCAAAGGTTTTGCCATCCGCACTGCGAAGTTGCCAGTTGCCCTGGTAAATTCCCGGTTTGTCAGGGGCTGTGAGGCCCACGGACACATCCACGGTTTGTCCGGGGGTAACTGCCTGGGGCATTGAGATAGCTGATTTTCCACCCATCCTGTCACCACTCATAAAAACCAAACCGTAAGCTGTCGTCCAGGTGCAGGAGCCGATGTTCTTCAAGCGCCAGGTTTTGACGAAGGCTTCATTGGCAATCAGGCCAGTGCCGTCCGGGATGGACACGTCCTTGACAAACAATACCTGAAGGCACGGAACAGGCGTCGCGGTGGGGTACGGCGTATAGGTCGGGAGAGGCGTATAGGTCGGTAGCGGAGGCGCCGGGGTAAACGTCGGGATGGGGGTGCTGGATGGCGCAAGCGTGATGGTCGGAAACACATTCGTTGGCGGGATCGGGGTAAAGGTTGGGGTTGGCTGATTGGATGCCTGAGTCACTTCCGCGATAACCGTTTCCGCAACAGAAGTGTAAATCGCATCGGGTGAGGCAGTCGCAGGCAAAGCTGTTTCAGGCGAAGTGGGGGCGGTTGTGGACTGGGGCCTGTGGCAAGAGGCCCTGTT
>DATDOR010000578.1:0-14955 GCA_035293165.1 Anaerolineales bacterium
GATCTCATCCAAAAAGCCGCCGAACTGTTAAATGTCAATTCCGACCTGATCCCCCCCGCCATCGAACGCCTGGCCCAAGACGACCGCGTCCACCCTGACCTTATCCCCATCGGGGAACAAACCCGCGAGGTCGCCGAACCCCAATCTTCCTACACCACCGGCTCCCCAACTCCCCTACCTCCCAACTCCCCTACTTCCGCTATCTACCTCACCCCCCTCTACTACGGCGAAATCGGCGTCGCCCGCCGCCTCGCCACCCTCGCCCACACCCTCCCCTCCCGTCTAAGTAACATCCCCCCCGCCTTTATTACCCTCGATCCGAGTCTCTCCTCCGAACAACAAACTGCCATCAAAACCGCTCTCACCCACCCGGTCTCCGTTCTCACCGGCGGCCCCGGCACAGGAAAAACCACAGCACTTAAATCTCTAATCTCCATTCTTCAATCTCAAAACAAACGATTCTCCCTCTCCGCCCCCACCGGTCGCGCCGCCAAACGCCTCTCCGAAGCCACCGGACAACCCGCTGCTACCATTCACCGGATGCTCGACTACTCTCCCACCCGCGGCTTCACCCAAAACGAAGAAAACCCCCTCCCCATTGACCTGCTCGTCGTGGACGAAGCCTCCATGCTCGACCTCATCCTCGCCAACAGCCTCCTCAAAGCCCTCGAACCCGGCACCCACCTCCTCCTCGTCGGCGATGTAGACCAGCTTCCCTCCGTCGGCGCGGGGGATGTTCTCCGGGACGTGATCGCCAGCGGCGTCGCTCCCGTCACCCGGCTGAGCACCATCTTCCGGCAGGCCGCCGAGTCCTACATCATCTCCAACGCGCACCGGATCAATCAAGGGGATTTTCCTCAGTTCCCGCGTTCCCCCTCACCCCAACCCTCTCCCCTGGGGGAGAGGGTGAAGACTCCCCTCTCCCTTTTAGGGAGAGGGGCCGGGGGTGAGGGTAGAGTCCCAGATTTTTATTTATTCCCCGCCGAAGACGCGGCATCTGCCGGGGACTGGACGGTGAACGTCGTCACGGAGCGCATCCCGGCCCGGTTCGGGTTCGACCCCGTCCGGGATATTCAAGTCCTCGCGCCGATGTACCGCGGCCCGGCGGGGGTTCGCGCCCTGAATGACAGGTTACAGACCGTACTCAATCCCCCAGGCCCGCTCAAACCGGAAAAATCCTTGTTCGGCCAGGTCTTCCGCGTTGGCGACAAGGTCATGCAAACGCAAAATGACTACGACAAGGAAGTGTTCAACGGCGACATCGGCCAGGTGACGGCAATGGACGCGCTCAACCACACGCTGACGATCAACTTTGAGGGGCGCAACATCCCGTTCGATTGGATGGAGTGCGATCAGATTACGCTCGCTTACTGCGTGTCTGTGCACAAAAGCCAGGGCGCAGAATTTCCGTGCGTGGTACTCCCCCTCATCACCGCACATTATATGATGCTCCAACGTAACCTGCTCTACACTGCCATTACCCGCGCAAAGCAGTTGTGTGTGCTGGTCGGTAGCAAGAAGGCAATCAGCATGGCCGTGCGGAACAACAAGGTGGCGGAGCGGAATACGGCGTTGGATTGGCGGTTGAAACAAATCCCCCCTTACTGACCACTTACTCAAACACCCCCATCACCTCCCCTACCCCCTCCAACACATCCCCTGCCAGCACAGCAGCAGCATTGCCCAGCATTTTCTCTGCTACCAGTCCGGCCTGCCCGTGCAAGAACGCGCCTGCGACCGCCCCGTCGAACGCGTCCAGCCCCTGCGCGCGCAGCCCGGCGATCATTCCCGCCAGTACGTCGCCAGTACCCGCGCGGGCGAGGGCGGGGGTGGCAATGGGAATAAGGGCTGTTTGGCCGTCCGGGGCAGCGACGACGGTGAATGCGCCTTTCAGGATGACAATGTGCCCCCATTCCTGCGCGAACCGTTCGGCCAGGTTAATACGGTCGGCTTGCAGGGTCTTGGTGTCCAGGCCGGTGAGGATGGACATTTCGCCGGGGTGGGGCGTCAGGATGGCGCGGGGAGGCAGGCGTTGGGGCCAGTTGGGGAGTTGGGCGAGGAGTTTGAGGCCGTCGGCGTCAATGACGAGCGGGGGGAGATCGGGGGCGATGAAATGCTCGAGAAATTGGCGCGTGGAGTGGTGGAGGCCAAAACCCGGCCCAATCAACAGACACGTCGCACGTCGCACATTCGCCCGCAGCACATCTGCTGCGTCCGCCGCGATTGCCCCATCTTCATCCGGTAATGGCAGCCAGGTTGCTTCGGGGAAATGCCCGGCGAGCATTGGCTGGACGGGGCGGGGAACGGCGAGCGTGACCAGTCCGGCACCGACGCGGTAGGCCGCTTTGCCGGAGAGCAGTGCCGCGCCGGGGTAATTGATTGACCCGGCGACGGCCACCACCGTACCGAAAGTTCCTTTGTGGGCGTTGCGCGGACGGTCGGGAAGCAGGTCGGCGATGGCTTGTTCGTCTAGTACTGTGCGGGTGACGGCGTCCCAGGCGGGCAGGCCGTCGAGGTCGCCGATTTCGGAGAACTGGATTTCGCCGGTGTAGTCTGCGCCGGGGAAAGCGTAGAAGCCGGGTTTGGCAGCGGCCATGGTGACGGTCAGGTCGGCGTGGAGGGTTTCAGGAGCGGTTTCGCCGGTGTTGCAGTCGAGGCCGGAGGGGCAGTCAACGGCGATAATGGTAGGTAGGAAGTCGAGATTGGAGATTAGAGATTGGATATTAGATAGAAGGTATTGCATATTGCCGCGGAGGGGGAGTTTGATGCCGGTGCCGAGGAGCCCGTCGAGGAGGAGAGGGTGGGAGGCAACCGCGTCTGCCAATTGTTCGTGGTTGGAATCACTCCTCGCGTGGATGGTTTCACCCCCGGCAGTGAGGAGGCGGGCGACGAGCGGATCGTCAGGGCGGTCGGCGGCGAGGTAGGCAGAACAGCGCCAGCCATTTCCCGCTAAATGGGCCAATGCGACGAGGGCATCACCGCCGTTGTTGCCTTTGCCGACGAGGGCGAGGATGCCTTCTTCCGAGAGATAGCCGTATTCATCATTAATGATTTCTGCGAGGCCGCGCCCGGCGTTTTCCATCATTTGGGCGTAGGTCAGGCCGGATGCGTCGGCTTGTTGTTCGATAGCATGCATTTCAGCCACGGTGACGAGTTTCATGAGTTTCTCCAAAAAGAATTGGACACAGAAGGCACCGACGAAACAGATGCTGATTTCATTTACGGTGTGAAAATCCGTGTTTTCTGCGTGTTCTGTGTACAATTTTTTGCGCTTTATACCACTCGACAGTCTGCCGCAGCCCTTCTCCGATCGGAGTCGGTTGAAAGCCGAGTTCAATCCTGGCTTTGGCGCTGGAGACGGGCCAGTCGTTGAAAACGTAATGGCGCAGGTTGAGAGGGAAGAATGGTTCGCGGTGGGTGTAGTGGGAGAGAAATTCCAACATTCCGGCAAAGGCCAGAATGGGGGCGCGGGGGACGGGGAACCGGAACGAGGAGATACCCAGCAATTGGCTCACCATGCGGTTGATGTCCCGGTGCGAACGGGGTTGGTCGCAAATGTTGTACGTCGTTGCAACATCCGTTCCGGTCACGCCGGGGTGTTGGAGTGCCTGCCCAATGGCCCAGGCCACATCTGGCACAAAGACGGGGAAGATAAGCCGCCTGCCGCCATCCACCTGGATACGGACGCCGCGCAGGGGGTCCTGGACGAACAGGCGGTTGAAGCCATAAGTCCCGCCGGGGCCGTAAAACGCGCCAGGACGCAAAATAATGGCTGGAAGTCCCTGCTGAACCGCGATTTTGACCTGCTGCTCCCCCTCGAGTTTGCTGCGCTGGTATGCATCGAGCGGGCGGCATGGTGTTTTTTCGGTGATGGGTACTCCCACAGGAGCCTGTCCAATGACGGCAATGGTTGAGATATGGATGAAACGCTTCACCCCAGCATGGAGTGCGGCCTGTACGACATTGGATGTTCCTTGGGCATTAATCGAATGAAAATCCTCTTCCGTTCCCCAAAAGCGAAACAATCCCGCCGCGTGAACCGCATACTGGCATTCCTGGAGACCGCACTGAACCGAGCGGGAGTCGGTTACGTCACCTCGGACATATTCCACCCCGTGCGCGGGGGCCTGTTTCGGTTCAGAACGCACCAGCAAGCGAACACGGTATCCTAAGTTGAGCAGACAAGAGACAAGATGGTAGCCGAGAAACCCCGTCCCGCCGGTGACGAAAATCAGGTCTCCGGCCATAGGTCTTCAACAACCCAACCGAGGCCAAGTTCTTGGAGTTTAGCAGGAGTGGGCCTTCCGGTGATTTCATCCCACCCGCGCGCTACGTAGTAAGCAGTGAGCATTTCCTGAACGGGGGGGACATATCCCGCAGAGCCGCCGTTTTCGTAAGGTTTGAGCAAAGCTTTGGGGAGTTTATCGTTGGCGCGGGTCAGGCCGAGACGGTGGTTGATGGCGCGTTTGAGATTCCAGGCGCGTTCGCCACACCGGAGCAGGTCGGCCATTGTCCAGTCAAGCCCCAAACCTGCGTTGAGGAGTTCCAGCACGGTAAGCGGGGGAACACTGGCAAACACACACAGCACAAGGGCGTTGTTGACTGTGCGCCAATCCTGGTGGCGGGCCACGTCCGCGGCTTTTTCCGCTCCGGCGTGACGAGAGTGGAAGCTGATGTCCAGCCCCTCGTCGGTCTGTCCCAAAATATCCACCATAAAATAATCGGACTGGTTGTGGCAGGCTCCGCGCGGCGAGGTCGCGTAAACAATAGCAAAGCCAGAAGCCCCGCGTGGGTCATGGTATGCAATTTCCAGGCCATTGACCTGCACTGCGTCGCCCTCATCCCCAAATCGTGCTTCCATTGACCGCGAACCTCCGGCCAATACCGCTCCGATTCCCTCCCGCCGGGCAGTCAGGTGAATCAATTGCGTAGCCGCTTCAACACTACCCCAATCGAGCGAGAGGCCGTCCGCATCCGCCAACGTGAGCCGCCCTCGCTCGAATAGCGAAAACGCGAACCCAATGATATTGCTCATGCTGATCGAATCCAGGCCATAAGTATCGCACAATTCCCCCATCCGAACGGTAGCGGCCAGGTCATCAATCAGTAAATTTTGCCCAAACCCGACCATTGTTTCATATTCCGGACCTTTGCGTTTAATGCCATCGCCTAAATCCACCACCCGCCCGCACGCGATCACGCAGGCGTGGCACGCGCTGACCCCGGTTAAGTATTTTTCGGTCAGCGACGCACCGGTAATCTTGGACGAACCTTCAAATACACCAGCCTGATAATATTTTTTGGGCTGCGACCCTAGATAATCAAAATAATCAGCAGCCCCACCCGAACCCACTTCGCGAAAGTAATGCGTTGCATTGTGTTCTTTGAGGGCACGGTTGGCCTTGGCGCGGGGAGCTTTGTAATCCGCCCAATTGATGAGAGGGACTTCGCCTGTTCCTTTCACGGCAACTGCTTTGAGATTCTTCGATCCCATCACCGCGCCCATCCCCGTCCGTCCGCCGACGCGGCCATGATCGGTCAGGACGAGCGCGTAAGGGATCAACCGCTCCCCCGCCGGGCCGATGACGGCTACCCGGACATTTTTCGCGTCCAATTCGGATTGGATGGCGGTTTGGGTATTGTAGGTTTCTTTACCCCAGAGGTGGGAAGCCTCGCGAATCTCGATCTGGTTGTTGTGAATCCACAGGTAAACGGGCGTCTCCGCGCGGCCTTCAATCCACAAGCCATCGAAGCCAGCCTTGCGGAGTTCCGGTCCCCAAAACCCGCCGACGTTCGACTCGCCCCACAAGTTCGTCGCGGGGGATTTCGCACAAATCACGAACCGGCCCACTGCGGGGCCAGCTGTCCCGGTCAGGGGGCCGTTGAGCCAGAGGAAGGGTGTTTCAGGCGAGAGGGGATTCAGCTCTGGGGTCAGGTGATCGTAGAGCATCCGCGCGGCGAGGGAGGCCGCACCGAGATAGTCGTACAGCCACTCGCGGGGCACTTTAAACTGGGAGATTTCGCGGGTGGCGAGGTTGATTTTGAGGATGGGTTGGAGCATGGGATGGGGTGGTATTCAAGGTGCACAAGTAGGCAGGTATACAGGGCATAGCTCCATGTGTACTTTGTCTACTTGTTTACCCCTCCCCGACCGTTACTTCCTGCGCGCAGCGGGTGAAGTCAAGGACGGTGGGAATGTTCCGCATGATGTAGCCGTAGTTACCACGGACTTTGAGTTTCATGGTTGCCATGGCCTGGATGGGGTTGAGTTCGCCTTTCAGGACGCGGGTAAAGTTGCCGTATTCGCCACTGATGGTAAAGGCAGGGCTAACTTCCTGTCCGTCCTTAACCATATAAGCGTCCCGGCAGGTGCCATGCCATAAATCCATGTAGAGAGTCATAGTTTGTGGGAAGTCCTGGTCGGCTTCGATCGCGTAGCAGAGGTCTCCTTCCCAATTTTTGGCGATGTCGGCGTATTTTGGGTCGGTGTTGAGTTTTTCTTTGAGGGCAGCAAGCCACTCTTCGCTGGGGAATTTTGCGGGCATAGGGTCTCCTGAAAATGGGTTTGTGACAGGTTTTACAATTTGACGTATTATAACCCTTCACTCTTGCCAATTCAGGTAACTTGGTCTATCCTCTGCGAGGTTTTTTCACCCTGCCCCCAACCCCTCCACGCGTGCAGGGAGGGGAGAAAGAAAAAGCCGCTTTCTCAGCGGCTTTTCCATGCGCTTGGTGGGAGTCGAACCCACACGCCTTTCGGCACATGGCCCTCAACCATGCCTGTCTGCCAGTTCCAGCACAAGCGCGGGTGAGCGGTATTATAATCACGATCCCCACATCGTCAAGTTGTAGGCGAATTTGTCACGGATGGAAGGAAACATGGATTTTGGAGTACTTGTATACCCTGTTTACCCTGTCTACACCACGGAGTAACTTATGCCAAAAATTGTCTTAGATGCGATGGGCAGCGATAAGCACCCGGAACCTGAATTGCAAGCAGTGGTTGAAGCCGCCCGGTTGTTTGGAGAGGAAATCATCCTGACTGGGCCGGAAGCGCAATTGGCTCCTAAGCTGGCCGCGCTGAGTGCGAAAAATGTGCGGCTGGTGGATGCGCCGGAAGTGTTCGAGATGACTGATAAAATCTCCCCTGGCGCATTGAAGCGGGCCAAAAATTCTATGGCGATTGGGATGCAGATGGTCAAAGCTGGGGAGGCAGACGCGTTCGTCACGATGGGAAACACCGGCGGGGCGATGGCGAACGCACTCGTGCAATTGGGCCGGATTCGAGGGGTGATGCGCCCTGCGGTCACTGGCATTTTTCCAGTCAAGAATGGAAGATGTGCGGTTTTGGACATTGGGGCGAATGCGGAGTGTAAGCCGGAATATCTGGTGCAGTTTGGGATCATGGGTTCGGCGTATGCCGAGAAGGTATTGGGGGTTCGGTCGCCCCGCGTTGGGCTGGTGTCGAACGGGGAAGAGGCAGGGAAGGGAAATGATCTGGTGAAGGCATCCCATCCCCTGCTGGTGTCCAGTGGACTTAATTTCATCGGGAATGTGGAGGGAAAAGATTTGTTCGGCGGCGCGGCGGATGTCGTTGTGACGGATGGGTTCACCGGCAATGTGTTGTTGAAGAGCAGTGAGGCAGTTGCCCGGCTGCTGGTGGATACCTTGCGGGAGGAACTGATGAGCAATCTGGTGACGAAGATCGGGGCAGCGCTCGCCCGGCCCGCGTTTGAAAAAATTCGGAAACTGCTTGACCCCGCGGAAATCGGGGCCGCTCCCCTGCTGGGGGTGGATGGGCTGGTATTTATCGGGCACGGGCGGTCAGATGCGCGGGCGGTGGTCAGCGCGATTCGCACCGCACGGCAAGCCGTTGAAGCTGGTTTGATGGTACACTTGCGCACCGCAATCGAAAAACAGGCGCAATCTCAAAAACTCGAGGAAAATGCATGAAGAACAACCAGGTTGTGATAACGGGGATGGGGGTTATTTCTGTTTTGGGCAATACATTAGAAGAATATTGGGCTGGTTTGGTCGCTGGACGGTCGGGCATTAGCCGGATTACGCAATTCGATCCCAGTGCGTATCCCTGCCAGATTGGGGGAGAAGTAAAGGATTTTGATCCCGGATTGTACACAGATCGAAAAGAGGCCCGGCGGATGGCGCGTTCGTCGCAGTTTGCTGTGGCCGCGGCGGTGCAGGCGGTGGCCGATGCCGGACTGCCGGAGAAGATGCCCAACCCGGAACGGGCCGGGGTGGTGTTCGGCACGGCGATTGGCGGGCTGGAGCGCATCACCGACGGGATTGAGGCGATGAAAGCTGGAGGATATACAAAGGTCAATCCGTTCGTGCTCCCATCCGGGCTGCCGAACATGCCGGCCTTTGTCATTGCCTTTCAATTGCAATGCCTGGGGCCAAATAGCACTGTGGCAACCGCGTGCGCGACGAGCACCCAAACGATCGGGGAAGGGTCGGAGCTGATCCGGCGCGGGGCGGCGGACGTGGTGATCGTGGGGGGGGTTGAGGCGCTCATCCGTAATTTTGCATGGGCTGGTTTTTGTGCGATGCGCGCGATGCCGGTGAATTACAACGACCGGCCTGAGGCCGCGTCCCGCCCGTTCAACATTGACCGGGAGGGGTTTGTCTATTCCGAAGGGGCAGGGGCGCTGATATTGGAAAGCGCCGATCACGCGCGGGCGCGCGAGGCGCGGATTTACGCGGAGGTGTTGGGACATTCCTCGTCCGCAGATGCGTTCCACATGGCGGCGATTGACCCCAGCGGAAATGGTGCGATTCGCGCCATGCGTTGGGCTTTGGCAAATGCTGGCGTCCAACCTGAAGAGGTGGATTATATCAACACACACGGCTCATCCACGCCGCTAAACGATGTGATGGAAACAAATGCGATCAAAACCGTGTTTGGGGAGGAATACGCCTACAAAATGGCAATCAGCTCAACGAAGTCTATGATCGGACATGCGTTGGGCGCGACGGGCGCGCTGGAAGCGATTGCGTGCGTCAAGGCGATTGAGACGGGATGCATCCCGCCAACGATTAATTATGAAAACCCCGACCCGGAGTGTGATCTGGATTATGTGCCTAACGTGGCCCGCAAGCGGACGGTAGACGTCGCGTTGTCGAATTCATTTGGCCTGGGGGGGCAGAATGCGTGTGTGGTGTTGGGGAAGTATGGAGAAAATAAATGAGAATTGTTACGAATGAAGCTTTGATCAAGCGCAATGCGCGGATTGGGCAGGTTGCCAGTCTGGTAGGGTTGGTGATCTTAATTGGAGGGGTGATCATCAATTTTCGCGACCCCTCTCAGGTTGGTCTGTCTATGGGCGCGTTGTTATTCGGGTTTGCGCTTTCTCAATTGGGGATTTATTTTGGCAACCGGTATGCACGCCCCCCGCGAGCGGATGTGGTACTTTCGCAATCCCTTAAGGGGCTGGACAAGCGATATACCATTTATCACTACACTGCCCCTGTTTCACACCTGCTCATTGGGCCGGGTGGTTTTTGGGTGATCTTGCCCCGACACCAAAGTGGAAATATTTCCTTCGAAAAAGGCCGTTGGCAGCAAAAGGGTGGTTTCAGATTGGCGTATATGAAGCTGTTTGCCCAGGAAGGCCTTGGCCGTCCTGATCTGGAATTAGGGGCGGATTTGGAAACGATAAAACGCTATTTGAAAAAAGAATTCCCAGATATGGAGTTTCCCGAACCGTATCCAGTTCTGGTTTTCTTGAACCCCGATGTGCAACTCGGAAATCTGGCTGATGCACCTGTGCCTGCCTTGCCGGTCAAAAAGTTGAAAGATCACGTCAAAAAACAGGCCAAAGAAAAACAAAACCGCCTGAGCGACGCACAACTCAAAGCGCTCCAAACAGCTATCGAAGGATTTGTCGAGGATGAAACTGTAGAAGAATTAGAAGGGGAAGAGGAGTGATCAGAAAGAAGGAAACAAGAAAACGGACGAGTGTCATGCTCGTCCGTTTTTTGATCGCAATACCGAGGGTTACCCTTTCAAAAACTCTTCCATCGCGGCTTTGCTGATACGATAGGCGCTGCCGAGTTTGCGGGCTTTCAGATCGCCCGCGTTGATAGCAGCAACCACATCTTCTTCCGAGACACGGAGAATTCCGGCAGCTTCGGAGGGAGTCATCACATCAGGCATCCCGCCACCTGTAGCTCCACCAGCAGCTGCCTGCTGTTGGGGCTGCTGGGGTTGGCCGACCATACCGCCAAGCGCCTGCCCCATCACGTTCCCGATGCCGAGGCCCGCGCCAATGCCCGCCGTCAGCCCCGCGCCCCCGCTGGGGTTCTGGGCGGCATCGCGGAGGGCGTCCGCGGCCTGGAGTTGAGTGTAGGTCTGCATGTCGAGCATGCCTATTGCCCGCAGTTCTTCGGCGGACTTAGAGGAGGGTTTGAGGTTGCCCACGTAGAAAGTCTTGAGCGTCAGGCCGAGGGCGAGGAAATCATCCTGCGATTTGGCTCGTACGCCCGCGCCGATTTCTTCGGTCAGACCAATCATCTCGGGGACACTGTGTTTGGCCGCCGTCTCTCCGAGCAGGTCTTGCAGTTTGGAGAGCAGAACTGTCTTGAGACGATTCTCAATGTCGGTCATCCGGTACACACCCTGCGCGCCTACGACCTGGGTCACAAACTGTTGCGGGTCAGAAACCTGAAAACTAAACGCGCCGAAACCCTGCAAGAGCGCAACACCCAGCCCCATGCCGGGGTTGCGGACGATGATCGGCTGCGGGGTTCCCCATTTCCGGTCGGGGAACTCACGCATCGAGACGAAGAACACTTCCGCGGGGAAGGGGGTTTTGTCACTGAAAAGGGTTTTGCCGATCTTGTCAATCAGCAGGGGAATGTTTGCAGTAGCGATGACATGCCGCCCGGGACCAAACGTGTCGAGCGCAAGCCCATCGCGGAAGAACACCGCGTTTTGGGACTCACGGACGATGACCTGCGAACCAATGCGAAAATCACCGGGGCCGCTTTCGGGGAAGCGCTGGACGATGTTCTCGCGCATTTCATTGGGGTATTCAATAATGTCAAAAATCCTGGCCATTGCCTATTCTCCTGGGTTCAAATAAAGAAAAATCAAATTACGCCAGCACAACATCATCGCGCCGGTTGTAGGCATCAATACACTTTTGGGCCGCTTGCGCCAGATTGCGGATCGAAGCCTGTATACCATCCGTGCCAATAGACGCCTGAACGTGGTCAATCGCGCGGCCAACCTCGTCGGACATTTCCAGCAGCGCGTTATCGTACGCCAGGATTTTATCCAGTTCCTCTTCGTTGATCTTCACCGCTTCAAACAAGCTAGAATACCCGCGTGAGGCGGTCTTGATCCGGTCAGCAAACGTGCGGAGCTTGAGCGCAGATTTTTCGAGATCGTCTACATACATGATCTCGCCGCCGCTGATGAACTCTTGCTGTAACTCCGAAACCCGCCGCACCTGTTCGGCAAAACGGGCGGAAATGGTATCCCGCAGCAGTTTGTCCGATTTTCGCCGTTCTTCACGGTTGATGTACCCGCTGAAACCTGGGATTTTGCTGGCGATTTTGGAAATCAAATCCTTGCCACCAGATACCTTTGATAAAATTTCGTCACCGATGTTGCTCATACCTGCCTCCAAAAGTAGGATAAATTTTCAAAGTCTGTTTGATTATAGCGTGAGTTGCTTCCGGGAGCAACGGAGTAACCGTTTATTCATCAAAATATGCTAACCGATTTGTGAACGGTTACTCACTCATTATCCATTACGAGAATTAAAAACAAGAGTTTCGAAACCATGCCAGCCTTCGAACAAGGAATCACCCTCGACCGGTATATGCTCATCCCACGCGCCCTGATTTTTCTCACACACGCCGATCAGGTATTGTTGATCAAAGGCGCGCCACACAAACGCTTGTGGGCCGACCGCTACAATGGACTTGGGGGCCATATCGAGCGCGGCGAAGATGTTCTCACCGCTGCCCATCGGGAATTGCTCGAAGAAACCGGCCTCTCGTCGCCTGATATGCATCTGTGCGGGACCATCGTGATTGACACTGGACAAAATCCCGGCATCGTCCTGTTCGTCATCACCGGAACCTGCCCGAACGGTGAACTGAAGGAAGAGCCAGAGGCTTACCCCGAAGGTCGGCCGGAGTGGGTTGCTGCTGCCGATCTGCCTGCCCTCCCTCTCGTTGAAGACCTCCCCATCTTGCTCCCGCGCGTCCTCGCCCACCAACCGGGCGATCCGCCGTTCGCGGGGCGGTATTGGTATGATGAAGAGGGGAGAATGAAAGTTGAATTTGCGGAGGTCCCATGAGATTCCTTGCCCTCGGTGACTCTTACACCATCGGTGAAAGCGTCCCACCCGAAGAACGCTGGCCCGTCCAACTCGCTGCCCTCCTGCGCGCACGCGACATCCCCATCGAAGCCCCTGAAATCATTGCTAAAACCGGCTGGACGACGGACGAACTCGCCGCTGCGATTCAACGTGCCAATTTCCAATCGCCCTGCGACCTCGTTTCCTTATTAATCGGCGTCAACAACCAATATCGCGGCTGGAGCCGGGATGCGTACCGCACAGAATTTGCCGAACTGCTCCGACGATCCATTGATTTTGCAGGTGGCGCTCCCAACCGGGTCATCGTCCTGTCCATCCCTGATTGGGGCGTAACTCCGTTCGGGGCACGCGACATTCGCGAACGCACTCCTGAACAAATCTCTGCCGAAATCGCCGCGTTCAACGCCATCAACCGGGAAGAAACAGCCAGTTTGGGCGCGCATTATGTGGACATCACCCCCACCTCACAAAAAGCAGCAAATGATTTGTCATTACTCACCTCCGATCATTTACATCCCTCGGGGAAGATGTATAGGTTGTGGGTGGAGGAAGCATTGCCCGTTGTGATTGGAATTTTTGCAACACCGTAGTTTAGCCCCTTGTGGGCGTGCGGTTGTGTCTACTGAGGGGGACAAGCCCTTATACTACAACGAGCTTTCAATTCTCGCCCCCTCCTCCGACACTCGCGTCATACACTCCCAACTTTCCAACCCCGCCGCGCGAAAAGCCTCTACCATCGCTGCGGCGGATTTTTGGGCTGTGGTTTCGTTGTCTGTGAATGCGATCACGCCGGGGCCTGCACCCGATAGGGCAACAGCTGCCACCCCTGCGCCCTGCGCCGCATCGAACGCGTCTGCCGCACCGGGGATGAGGGGGAGACGATAGGGTTGGTGCAAACGGTCATCCATCACGTTGGCGAGCAGCTCTAGGTCTCCTGTACGCAGCGCTTCGACGACAAGAGTTGTGCGCCCAAGGTTGTGGACGGCGTCGGAAAGAAGGATTTGTTTGGGGAGGGCCGCACGGGCGGCGTAGGTGGACAGGTCGAATTTCGGGACAACAACGGCAAGGGAGAGAGGGGCAACGGGAATTTTCCGGGCGATGACCTGGTTGTTTTGCACAATGGAGATAGTCAAGCCACCGAGGAGCGCGGGGGTGACGTTATCCGGGTGGCCTTCGATTTCGTTGGCGAGAGCGAGGATTTCTTCGTGGGAGAAAGGCTGATTAAGCAAAGCGTTTGCGCCGAGGAGGCCGAGCAGGATGGCAGAGGAACTGGAGCCGAGTCCTGATCCGGGAGGGAAGGTGTTTCGACAACGAATGACCATCCCTTCGACTGGTGATCGGATGGGGACAGAGGAATGATCGTCACCCCTCAGGGCAGGCCCCGTTGGGGTCGGGGTTTGTACCCGCTGGAATAGCGCGCGGGCAGCCTTCACGATCAAGTTTTGTTCATCGCGCGGGAGGGCGTCCGCGCCATGGCCTTCTAATTCAATGGTAACTCCTTTTTCGGCCAGGGAAAATTCGGCGTGATTCCACAAGTCGAGCGCAAGACCGAGACAATCGAATCCAGGGCCGAGGTTGGCACTGGTAGCGGGAACGGAGATAGTAATTGGTGGGAGCATTTCTTAACTCTGTAAACTCGTTGGGGGTTTTCGCATTATAATATTTTCGACAAGGGGATGCTGGTGAAATTTTAGATTACAGGTTCAAATATGCCCGAACAAATCTCTTCTCATTTGCTGGATTCGTTGGATAAACTTATTTTGAGTATTTTGCAAACCGATGGACGCATCAGCAACGCGGAACTTGCCCGGCAAATCAAACGGCGCGGATTTATACCAGTCTCGCGTTGACGGTAGTAAAGTCTGGAACAGCAATACCCATTCCAAACGAAGGTTAGCCTATGATCAAAAAACTCATCTACTTTTGCTTATTCATGACCACAACTATCCTGACCGCTTGCACACCTCCCGTGCCTGCACCGGAGGAAGTGGGAGGCGTGCCCACAAACGAAGCGGCGGCGGATGAAAACGAGAAAATATTTCTCCCAGCCATCCAGGTTCGAGGAGGTTCTTCTCCCATGCCGGAGGGAGTCCCGTTGACGGAATGGCTTTCCCCCGCAGGCTCGCTGATTCCCATTATGCCTGGTGCGATGGCCGGGGAGGAAGTAGATGGGTCGTACGTATTCACGATCGCAGCCCAAATTCCAGATGTTGAGAACTACTATTTAGAGACGCTGGGCGTTCAAGGTTGGGTGCCTGTCTCGCTCGGTCAAGGCCCTGATTCATTGGTTTTTATGCTGCGAAGAGAGGACGCCAGTCTGGCGATCTCGATCAATTTCCTGCCAGATGTGGGCTTATCCTATGTGAAGTTGGGGGATTAAATGCCTGACGATCCACTCACTTCGACCGGAACCAAAATTCCATCCCAATTTTCTCGCTGACTTCTCCTTCTTATCACTTTCTCCCATGCCCACCAAAAAAATCGGCCTCCTCCTCTCCGACGAAAACGATTGGCCCGACGTGTTCGAAGCCCTCGCCCGCGCCTACCACCCTACCATTACCTACCGCCGCCAGAAATACCAGATCGAAGTCGAACGCATCCGCAT
>DATDOR010000579.1:0-4796 GCA_035293165.1 Anaerolineales bacterium
CGTTTTGGTTTAGCGTAAACCCGAACAATCCACCTGATTGGCTTTTAGGTACAGGGGGAACTTTGAACGAGGCATTTGAGATATTGAAGGGGCTAAAAAGAATACGCAAGTAGCCCGAAAAATAAAGCAGGGGTGAAATAATTCGCCACAACTCCCCGTCTTATTAGATGAGCTATAATCCACTCACTCTAAAATCCGGGAGTTTACTATGACCCTCCGTCACATCCAAACCATCATCGAACCCCAACTCGTCATTTAAGTTAAATAAGATTAGCCCCGACCTACCCCGCCAGTTGCCGATACAACTCCTGATCGATCCGTTCCCGCAAAAAAATCTTGATCAGCGACTGGGCCATCTTGTTTATTGGCCAATAGCGTTAGCTCATTCAACATCGCCTCCGACATGCGGAGTGAAATCGTCTTCGTGGAAGGCTTGAGACTTGGAAACACAGCGCGCTTCGCCTGACTCCAATCCAGATATTCGGTAGAGTCTTCGTTTGCCCAAAATTCGCGTTCTTCATCTTCACTTTGAAATTCAGGAAGGGGCTTTGGCATGTTCTTAGTGCGAAACTTCGATAGGTGGATGCATCCCTGGCAGCACACAAAGCGATTATTCAATCCACTTTTGTGTTGGGCTTCAACATACGCCAGATTTCGGTATCCACCCTGATCATATCATCCTGCGATAATTGCCCAATTTTACGGACAATTCGGGTTTTATCAATCGCCCGCATTTGAAACACCATGATTACGGAAGGTATCGTTAAGCCATTTTCAGGCGTGGGTTCGACGCGAACTGAAAAGTTAAACCGCAAGGCCGCCAGATTCGAAGTGACGGGGGCAACCATCAACATCGGCTCGCCTTCCATATCCATCTGCACTGCTATTACTGGACGCCTGCCGCTTTGTTCACGGCGATCACTGTCCGGCAAGGTGATGAGCAAGACATCCCCGCGTGCCAATTAATCCCCCTCAGATAAGGTGTTTTCAAATTTCAGCCAATCCTCATCGCTGGCCGTCTCCCAGGCAGCAATTTCATCCAAGAGTTGGGCTTCTTCATGTTCAACTTTTTCTTCGACGGGAACGACCAACGGACGTGAGGCAATAAACAGGCCGTATTCATACCAACGCGCCAGTTTTTCCACAGGCATGGCCTGAGCTAATTCAATCACCTGCTGACGAGTCACGGTTTCTAAAGGGTTGTCATTCATACCGTCATTATACCAGCGGTAGGCAGTAATAACCCCCACACACATCACGCATCTAAACACTGACTTTGAGTAACTACTCAGTCTGAGTGAAGGATAGGCGAAAAAAAGGTGTGCGCGGGGGTGTAAACCCCCACGCACACCTTTGGCTTCAACGACCGTTTACCCTTATCTCATTTTGGCAGTATGGGAAAACTCACGGAGAAATAGACTGATTGATGATGGGCAGATAAAGGTAGATGAGGAGCGCTTGTTCGAACGCGCCCACATCGCAATGCGCCCCTTGTGGACGCAGAACGCCGCGCTGGTCCTCTCCCCCGGCTCCGTAAGCAGGCGCGCCAGTGGGGGCGGCACATATCGCATCGTCTCCGGCATCTATGGCCTGGCTTCCAGGCAGCAGGGCAATCGTAGGGGTGTTTCCGCCGTTGTTTTGAAGCGTTCCCAACTTCAATTGAGCGATAGTTACGACGGTTGCCCCTCCGCAAGTGGTATCGGTGGCCAGGTTATCGGTGCCGAAATTTACAACCCCATCACCCCCGCAATTCTCGATCCCGCTTCCGGCTGCCAGGATGGTATTGCTCACCGTTACGGTCTGGCTGATGCCGGTGTGAATGCTGTCTAACGAAGGGAGGGTCGCGCTGTAGAATGTGCTGTTGGTGACATGGAGTGTATCCCCATTGAAGATATCTGCGCCGAAGGTGCTCCCATTGTGGAAGAAGGTGCTGTTTACCACGATAAGGGTATCCCGGTTGTCTATCGCCCCACCCCCAATCTGGGTGGCAATATTTCCGGAGAAAGTGCTGTTTCGTACCGTCAAAACCCCGTTATTCGAGATGGCCCCGCCAATCCGGGCAAAATTATCGGTAAAGATGCTGTTTGTGATCGTCATGAGACCGCTGTTGGAGATCGCGCCATGATGAAAAGCGTCGTTTTCAGAAAAGGTGGTGTTGAATATGTTCACCACGCCCCCGTCGTTGTACAGGCCTCCTCCGTCGCCACCACCGTTTAAATTATTCGCAATCAGGCTGTCGCTAATCGTCAACGTGCCATGATCGTTTAAAAGGCCAGCGCCTGTGAACAGGTTATATCCCTGGCGAATGGCAATGCCATTCAAGCTCAAATCTGCGCCATTCCCAACTTCCAGAACCAGAACCTGGCCGTTGCCACTGAGTACCAAGTTGTTCGCCCCTGGCCCGTTGATGACTAACGTGCTGGAGATGACGGGCAAAGGGCTGCCGAGGGTAATCGTCACAGGGTAAGTCAGGTTGAAGCTAATCGTATGTTCGCCCGCCAAACTGTCTGCATTGGCCGCAGTGATGGCTGCGCGCAAAGAACAACCACTGGCGGTACAGGCCGGATCGCCAGGATCAGCCGGATCGTTGACGACAAAATCTGTACTGGGCTGAAGGGAAGCGAGTTTCTCCACCTGGAATGTTGTGGCGAGAGAAGGCGTTCCTTCAAGGGTGAGTTTGAACAGCAAGATGGCCACAAGGAAGAAGGTTATGCCTGCCCATACTACATGATGACTGGTCTTCATTTTGTTTTACTCCTCATGATCATCCCCTATTTTGAGGGGATACCATGATCCATATAATTATACCCAAGCTACCCAATTCGTCACTGCTCAGGCTAAGAAAGCAGGTTTCCCGAAAAAAAAGTGTTTTTGGGAGGGTAATGTTTTGATCCATCTCCCCGTCTTATTAGATGAGGAATCATCCATTCACGCTGAATTCCGGGAGCCTCCCATGTCCACCTTCCGTAAAATCCAATACCTCATCGAACCCCAATCCGTCATCGAAGGCGCGGGCGTCAAACTGCGCCGCTCGTTTGGCCCGCACCCCTCCAACCCGCTCGACCCCTTCCTCCTCTTCGACCACTTTGGCTTCAAAGACCCCGTGCAAGGCCCCATCGCAGGCTTCCCCACCCACCCCCATCGCGGCATCGAAACCGTTACCTACATGCTCGAAGGCTTCACCCGCCACCGCGACAGCCTGGGCAACGTGGACACCATCGGCCCTGGCGACATCCAGTGGATGACTGCGGGCGGAGGCATCCTGCACGAAGAAATGCCCCGCCGCGACGAAAATGGGCACGTGGACGGTTTCCAACTCTGGGTCAACCTGCCCGCCGCGAAAAAGATGGTGCCCCCGCGCTATCAAGGCGTCGTCGCCGAAAACATCCCCACCGTGCAAAAGGATGGCGTGACCGCGCGGGTCGTGGCAGGCACCTTCGAAGGCGTCACCGGCCCGGTCACGGAAATCGCCGCCAACCCGCTTTACCTGGACATCACACTCGACCCCGGCGCGGAACTCCTCCTGCCCGTCCCCGAAGGGCACACGGTCATGGCCTATTTGTTCGAAGGCGAAGGATTGTTTGACGCGGACGCAGGCGAGGTGTTGATCCCCGCCGTCCACCTGATCACGTTCGAGAACGGCGACCACGTCCGGGCAGGGGCGACTCCCGATTCCCACGCGCGGTTCATGCTCGTCGCCGGCGCCCCGTTCAAAGAACCGATCTTCCCCTACGGCCCCTTCGTCATGAACACCCGCGAGGAGATCATCCAGGCTTTTGAAGATTTACGGAACGGGACATTCGTCCAAAACAGCGCGATATCCATGTAGCACAGCCTGGAGACGGCCAAGTGTCCGTGACTTCAGGAAACGTCATTGCGAGGTGGGGGGAGATTGCTTCGCCACCCAAAGCGGTGGCAGAAACGAGTTTCTACGCTCGCAATGACATAAAGCTGAGACCTATCCGACGATACAACGACGTTAAATTCAGCTACTTTCCTGAAAATATAAGTAGTTAACCGAAAGATGCCAAAAAAAGACTCCCGAAAAAAAGGGGGTGGCCACCCCCACTACACCCCCTTTTTTTCGGGAACCCGTTTTAAATTTCTTTTCGCTAACCACTTAACAACCTTTCCACCAAAAAATCTTCAAACGCCCCCAAATCCTTCCATCGCATCGCACAGCGAATAGGTTTGGCATACTCATCCATGACCGTGTACCCGTCGTCGGTCACACGAAGCCCCAACTCTTCGATCTCCAACAAGTCTTCGGCAAACGCCAGATAAACGGCCACCGTGTCGAACAGCGTCGAACTGGCCTCCTCGGCATTTAAAGTCTCCCAGGTGTAGTGCTTCGCCCAAACGCGGTAATTCTCGATCACCGCCTGAATCAAGGGATCGGCGCTGTCCCGAACCCGCCGGTATTTCTCTCCCTTGAGCCGGACAAGTCCACAGGTGTCTAAGGGCGTAATTGTTACTTCTGGAAACACTTCGAACATCTTCCGGCAGGCTGCTACATCGAGGCGGACGTTGTATTCGTCGCTGATTTGCGCGCTCCCGTCATATCCGACACGCACACTGCCAAACATTCCGACGATTTTTGTCCGTTCCGCGAGGCGCGGCTCCCGTTCTAGCGCGGCGGCGATGTTCGGCACCGGCCCGATGCACAGGAGCGTGACCGGTTCGGGCGACGCCATCACCATTTCAATTAGCGCGCCCACCCCATCTTCGTACACCTCTCCGGGATAGTCCGCCAGTGTGAACCCCTTCAACCACTCCACCTGGGGACCGGTCTCGTC
>DATDOR010000580.1:0-2520 GCA_035293165.1 Anaerolineales bacterium
GAAGCGTACTCCGGATCATAAGGAATGCGTTGAGCCGTGCGCAGCAGGAAATCTTGATAGGAGGCCCATGAACCACCGCGCACAACCCGTAGTTGATGACTTTGCGTAGCTTTGGGATTGATAAGTGTCGATGTGGATGTCGGATCGAAGACATCGGCAACCCATTCCATCACATTTCCACTCATATCCTGTGCACCTACCCAGGACCTATCAACGTGGAGTGACTCTGCAGCCTGCGGATTGAGCATTTCCGCTTCTTGCCGGTAGGAAGGACTCATCTCATTTCCCCACGGATAGACCAAAGCATCTGGTCCGCGGGCGGCATATTCCCATTCTGCTTCGGTTGGAAGCCGGGACCCAATACTCGCGCAAAAATCCACCGCTTCCTGCCATGTGATGGTTTCACGCGGCCACTTTGGTGCCCTGTACATGGATATCATGTCTGTGCTGGAACTTGACCCATACTCCCGATTGGTCACTTCGGTCGCGCCGATCCAGTACGGCTTATCAAAACAGACTTGTGAGCCCGGTTCTTCGACTTTGTCAAAAACATACGGACAATTTTCGCCGCCATAGACTCTGCATGCCGCCAACGCTGCCTTAAGTTGTGTTTCGGTACTCCCCATGTGGAAGCACCCTGCCGGGACCAGCGCCCAATCCATGTTGTTGATTTGACGAATCACTGGATTCCAATTCTCGTTCTGTGTGATACCCACCTGCGCCAGGTGGAGTTGCGATTCCGGGACGGGTAATCGCTTGGCCACTGAATCGTACACTCGCAATATACCGAGTATGATAGGGAACGCAGTTAGAACACCAATCACACCCAGTGACAGTTTACGGATAAGATTTTGCCTGTTCATTATCGATAAGGCTCCCGTATAGAGTATTCGGTTTCCCTGAATGCCTACCGCTTCATATTTTTGATCTTTTCCTTCCAGGGTGCCAGTTGCTCGACGAGCATGCCGACCCACGGTTTTATGTCGCCCTCAGCCGGAGGATCGGGAACCGTATGTTCAAATAAATGGACAACCCCAGGAAAATCATATTTTCCCTTTTCAACCGATTTGCCGGAGTTCTGAATAATTTGCCTCGCCATCTGCTCGCCCTTCGCATCAAACGCCAACCAGAAGTCTGCATATTCGGCATTTACGGACGACGGATTGGCTATTTTCGCCGCGTATTTTTTGGGCGTTCCGTTGCGGACCATTGCCCTGCATGCGATGATGAACTCTTCTCTGCAGGTGTTGTACGTCGAGACCGGCTTTACGGTCAGGTAGGTCATGGTCAGTATCGTGGAAGCCGCGACAACGATCTCGCCCGCTCTGGGACCGCGTTCGCTAATAATTGCGATGGTCATTATTGGATGCATATTCATCTTTCTTTTCCTGAATTGTTTGAAACGCGATAGGTAAATCCGAAAATTTACTCCCCTGTTTCTGGCCGTATTGTATCACTTGTTTTCTCCCATAGACTCATATGCCTTAGAGAGTGTTTAAAAATTCACCACGAAGGACACAAAGAGCACAAAGGTTTGATTTGTGATCGGCAAAATTCGTGAAATCCGTGAAATTCGTGGCAAAATGGTCTCCAAAGGGAAACCCAAAAGATCCAAAACGGATTTTCAAAACACTGTCTTACCGCTCTCGAATTTCAAAACTCATAAGGCTTTCTTTACGCTTAGGCAGTCTCCCACAACCATTTCCAATTCTTGAACTGGACCCTGTGCATTGCCTGGATGATGTTATCCGGTCTGGGATCAATGCTCACGGCTTCGACCTGAAAGCGCGCGTCAACCGTGTCGCCCCAACTGTCATCCTTGGGTGTTTTGGAGAATCTTGAAAGTTGGTATTTGTTATCGATAAGGAGCAGGGTGTTCTTTCGCTTAAAATCAACCACCATTTTTAAAGTATGCCAGTTCGTATCCACGGTCAACTCACCAACTTGAAGCCAGTTACTTCCGCTCCAAACGCGAAGCGTTCCCTGCGGCATGGCTCCATCTCCCCACGGATTAACGATCCACTGGAACGCCATTCCATAATCGAGGCGTGTTTTGGCTCCATCCCAGACGAAGATCCCAGATTCCACGGTTTGACCATTGAGGGCCGCACCTGTATCTGGAATGGGCAGATAAGGCAATCGGAACGAGACGCTACAGGTGTGAATGGAAGTAAGCGCCGCTGGGTTAATGATCTTTTTGCAGGTGGTGTTGTGCGCCATGATGACGCGGCGGTTTACATTTGCCCGCAATTCGCTGTATCCGGTAGGGTGCACTGTTTTAATATCAGAAGGGAAAACATCATCTGGTGGGTATAGGGCGTCTCCCAACTTAACTTGCCAGCCCTTCAAATTAACGCCCTGATAAACGATATTTGCATCCAACGGCACGGCTTGTGCAGGCGTCGACTTTGTCGATATAAGTCCGCCAGCCAACAACGCGCCGCCCAATTTGAGAAAATCCCTTCGGTTGATCATAGTTTGCCTCCTAATTTCTCTGTGACTTTATTGTAAAGATACTAT
>DATDOR010000581.1:0-3828 GCA_035293165.1 Anaerolineales bacterium
CGCTCATTCCCCCGCCTCTCTTGCGCGCCTTATTTGCAGCCCCCAAAGATCATTCCATTCAAGAAAAATCTAAACAGGACTAACAGGAGACGTATTCATGTTTTTGATTTTATTTGTCCTTCACAATGCAGAAATGCTTGAAGAATTGCTCGATGCCTGGGAAGACACGGGCATTACCGGTGCGACCATTTTGCACAGCAGCGGCCTCGGGCGGGTTCGCCAGGGACATGGCTGGCGGGATGACCTGCCCCTGATGCCCAGCCTGAAAAGCCTGTTCGACCATGAAGAATACTTCAGCCGGACATTATTTACCGTGGTCGAAAATGATGAAATGGTTGATAAAATTTTGGCAGCTACTGAAAAAACGATTGGCGACCTGAACCGACCGGATACGGGGGTGTTGGTCGTCATGCCTGTAACCAAAGTGTATGGGGCCAGGTCCTTTGTAAGTAAGGCAGAATGAAAGGGAGTATGTAGAAACTCCCCATTGGATTTTCTCCACGCCATTCTCTCCTGGTCGGAATCATCTTTTTCCTTAGAATGGGTCTTCCGCATCATTTGATATTGGGGATTGGTTTTGTGCTAGAATGGATGCGAGAAAAACTGGAACTGGAAAAAATGTCATTACCCATTTCATTTGAGAAACTACAATCTTCTATTGTCGAAGCAAAAATTAGCCTCATTAATGAGGGGGTAGGTGGTTTCCCTTACAGGCCAGGAGCAATTGATTGGCAAACTCACTGCTCAGGTGGTTTTTCATATTTACATAGCCGCTTCGGTCAAACGAATTTTGTTGATCAGGAGGTCTTTTATATTCATGCGGGTGACCGCCCAATGTGGGTTATGAATTCTCATGGCCGCCAATTTATTACTGATAGTTCGAGCGATGTCCAACAAATATTTAACAAATGTATGCTTCAGATTTATGAAAAAGGATATTTTCTAAAGGGAGGGGAATATCAAATCGAGAATTTAGATTACAAAAACCAAATTGAAGGCGATCTTATCTCATTCGTTGGCAAAAGTTCTATTACTCGTGATAACCAGGTGTTGCTTGAACTGTTCTATCATGGGGGGATAGTTAATTATGAATGGCTATCTGAATGGACGCACTTAAAAGCCAAAAAGAGTGGACAGAAATATGCGTAAACATCTACAATCTCTAATCCCCAAATTCCAGGAGTTCTTCATGCCCACATTCCAACGCGGCCTCTACTTTGAAGAATTTGAAATCGGCAAAACCATCACCACCGCCGCCCGCACCATCTCCGAAGCCGACATCGTCACCTTCGCGGGCGTCTCTGGCGACTATAACCAGATTCACACCGACGCCGAGTTCGCCAAAGCCACCCCCTTCGGCCAGCGCATCGCGCACGGGTTGCTCGTCCTCTCCGTCGTCTCCGGTCTTGCCGTGCAAACCGGCTTCATGGAGGGCACCATCATCGCCTTCCGCGAAATCAACGAATGGAAATTCTCCAAACCTGTCTTCATCGGGGATACCGTCCACGCCACGCTCGAAATTACCGAAACCAAAGCCCTCCGGCGTTTGGGTGGCGGATCCATCACCATCAAACTCAACGTTATCAATCAACACAACGACGCCGTCATGAGTGGAACCTGGATCGCATTAATTGCGTCTAAACCTACATAATTCCTTCACACTTTACGCCCCAAGAGCCAACTCATGCCCGAAGAAGAGAAAACGCACCCAGAAAACAATCCTGAAGACTCAGGAGCGGAAGAATCCCTCCGGCGCTTTCGTCGCCTGGTAGACGAAGGCGAAAGCTGGGAAGAACAAGTCAGAAAAGAGGAAATCGACCTGACTGGGGGATGGTATGGGGAAATCGAACACCCCGAGCCGGATTCTCCTCCAGAGTTTCCTCTCCCGTCCAACGAAGAAGCCCCATCCGAGCCGGGAAAGGGCACTGATCCCGAGCCACCCCTTTCCCTATCGTTTGAAGACTCCGAAGAAGATTCATCCTCCACGGGTCGCCCCGCTTCCGAACCCAGCCCTATACAATCCACCGTCCCCCCTGAAGATGCTTACCACTCCCGGCGTCCACCCCCGCCTCCCCTCGGAACCACGCCAACCCGCGTCCCCCCCGCCCTGGATGAACAAAACATGCCTTTGCCCAAGCGGGTGGATCAGATTGATGTGGGAGCGACGCGCGTTTCCCCATCGGCGTTTTCATCCTCTCGGTCAGGCACACAACAACCCGCATCGCGTCCCCGGCCTGGCACACAACAGCGCCCGATTTCCCAACCTCGTCAAGGAGTGCAACCCCGTCCGGGTTCCCCGGCACCCCCGGCTGGGTCAGGAAGACCTCCTGTTTTGGGGGTTACACCAACAACCTCTTCCCAACCTTCAACAAAAAACCGGGAAAGGATCGGCTGTCTAATCCGGCTCGTTATTGCCAGCTTATTTATCGGAATCGTACTGGCGCTTGCCGCAGGCTCCTTTATTTTGTACCAGTATTATCAAATCGCTCGCGGCTTACCGGATGTCGAGGCACTAAAAGACAAGGCTTCAACCTTTGAAACCACTCGTATTCTCGACCGCAACGGGGATTTGCTCTACGAAATCATTGACCCCAATGCCGGGCGGCGGACGTATGTAACCCTCGAAGAAATGTCCCCATTCGTCATCGCGACCACCCTCGCCACCGAGGACAAAAATTATTACAGCCATCCCGGTTTTGACCCCCTGGCAATCTTCCGGGCGTTCTGGCAAAACTGGCAAAGTGGGGAAACGGTCTCCGGTGCATCAACGATCACGCAACAAGTTGCCCGTAATCTTCTTTTCGACCCGGATGAACGCGGCCAACGGACGTACTTAAGAAAAGTGCGCGAAGCCTTGCTTGCCGAAGAGATCAACCGCCGGTACACCAAAGACGAAATCCTGGAACTGTACATCAACGAAAACAACTACGGCAATCTGGCATACGGGATCGAAGCCGCCGCGCAGACATATTTTGGCATCTCCGCCGACCAATTAACTCTTGGACAGGCTGCTTTTCTCACCGGACTGCCTCAGGCCCCATCGGTGTACGACATTTACAACAACCGGGAAGTCACCCTCAAACGTCTTAGTGACGTGCTTCTCCTTACCTTCGAAGCCAGCCAGGAACAAACCTGTATTTTCGTGGGGAAAGGCCGTCCGGAAGTCTGCGTGACTGCGGTGGACATCAGCACTGCGCTGGATGAGATCTCCCAACTAGAGTTTCGCTCTCCTGATTTTCAAATCCGTTATCCCCACTGGGTCAATTTTATCCGGCAGCAGCTAGAAACGCAGTTCGATACCGCGACCATTTACCGCTCTGGCTTTACCGTCTACACGACGCTCGATCCGGTCTGGCAAGATCAGGCACAGCAGCTTGTAGCCGCGCAGGTCGCCGCTCTCGCCGACAAAAATGCGCATAACGGCGCCCTCGTCGCGCTCAACCCCAAGACCGGTGAAATTCTGGCTATGGTTGGGTCGCCGGATTTTTATAACGACGATATTGATGGACAGGTGAATATGGCAATTGCTCCGCGACAGCCTGGCTCGTCCATCAAACCCCTGACTTACGTGGCAGCCTTTGAAAAAGGGTGGACGCCTTCCACACTTCTTTGGGATGTCCCCTCAGAATTCACTCCCTCTGGGCAGATCAACGACCCCGGCCCAACTTATAAACCCGTCAACTACGACGGACGTTTTCATGGCCCGGTGACCGTTCGCGCTGCGCTGGCAAATTCGTACAACGTGCCCGCTGTCAAGGCACTCAACTTCATCGGGGTATATGGGGATGGTGGGCTGGTTCCCATGGCGCAGCGGCTCGGCATTACCAC
>DATDOR010000582.1:0-6925 GCA_035293165.1 Anaerolineales bacterium
TGCTTATCCGGCCGGGGCTTGACCTTACTTCACGGATTTGACGTTTTTTTACCCTTCCGTCAACCGCCGCTATTCGCCTTTCCTCAAAGTCCTGGTGGAAAAGCCGGCAATGCTCAGGCGTAAGATCTTGACTTTCCCGAATAGTTCCCGATTAAATCAGGACAACCGTCCCATGACAACGGGATATTTGGGATTATACAATAAATGAGATGAATAGGAATGGTCATGGGTTGGGTGTTATTGGGCATACTTCTTATGGCCTATGGAATCCGCCCCCAATCAGCCTTGTAACCTAGGAAAGCAGTTAGGTCATGTTCCGCTCAACAAATGTGCCGCCAATGTGGTTATTACGAATATTCAGCTCGTTGCACGTCCTCGCCTATCGTCTGTCCGGTGGGCGCCTGGGGAGGACGATGAACGGGATGCCCGTGCTCCTTTTGACGACGACCGGCCGGATGACAGGGAAACCCCGCACGGTGCCTGTCGTCTACCTGCGCGATGGAGCCGATTACGTCATCACGCCGGGAGTCGTGGAAAATCCTGCCTGGCTACTGAACCTGCGGGTGAACCCACAGGCCAGGATACAGGTTGGGGTTTCTGTGATGCCAGTAGGAGCCCATGAGGCGAACGGCGAAGAACGTCGCCGGTTGTGGGTGCGGGCGCCCGCTTACTGGCACGATTACCAGAAGGCTGCGAAGAGCGAGTTTCCCTTCATCCTCTTAAGGGAGAATGAGTAAAGGAGATTCAAAGTGAATGCCAGTAATCGGGTGACAAACCAGAAAAACCGGAGGACCTATGAACCCCACACCAACCAATGCGCTTTCGAACGAAGAAATACCCACCAGCAGGCTCTGGCGCGTCATTCCCTTCGCCGCAGCCATAGCGACTACTGCAAATGTGGTCTTTTACTTCTTCGTGACCCGCGTTCTTGGGGAACCCCTCTTGTTCCCGGAGCAATTTCCGCCGCCTGAAACTTCACCGATGCCTGTAACCGAAGTGATTATTTTCAGTGTCATCTTCTCGGTCGGCGCAGGGATTGTGTTCATGCTGATTGCCAATTTCAGCCAGCGGCCAATAAGGGCATTTTTGATCATTTCGACCATCGTGCTTATCCTCTCATTTGCCCTTCCGCTGAAGATACCAACTCCGCCTGTAACCCTGCCTGCAAAACTTACGCTGGTGACGATGCACATCATCGGCGCTATCGCGGTGGTGGGAACGTTGATCGGGTTGGGCAGGCGAAAAAAAACCCGTTAACCAAGACGAAAAACACCCTATCTACCCCGTCTACTTTGTCTGCCATTTCCAACCGGCGGAGCTATGAACACCAAAACTTCCCTTCTTTTCACCCTATCCCTGACCCTCGCCATCCTGCTTGCCGGTTCCGGCGGCGCGGGATCCAACACTCCGCGCGTCTTCTTCACCAACGTCAAAAACGGCGGCGCGGTTAAAATCCCCGTCCTGCTCCAGTGGAGCGCGGACAACTTCACCATGTCAACCATATTATCAAAGGTAATCAATGAAAGAAGATAAAGAATCGATCCGCGATAAGCTTATTGTCGCTTTTTTTCAAACTTTACTTCTCGGAGTGGTGCTGGTCTTGTTTAGTTTTTGGCTTGATTTGCGTTTAGAGACATTCAAAAAAGAACTTACAAACGACACTGAAAGGTTAAGAGCATCATTCGAATACAATGCTGCGATCATTCAACAACGTCAGGCTGCATATCTTGAGATTCAACAGGCAGCCCGTGAGTTAACCGAATTGCTTGAAATTTTTTATTATCTCTCAGCCGAACCTTCTACTTCCGAATTATGGAGATCCAAATTGCGAGCACTGGAAAATAACCTGGGGTTGGGCTCCGGAGCAGGACGGAGCACATTTGTTACAAAGAGGGATGTATTAGGCACGCTAAACGGTTTGGTAGCGCTTCGAGAAAAGTATGAATTTATTTCATCAGAAAGGGTTAACATCGTCTTTGAGAGATTTCTCGAAACAATTATGCAGGATTTAAGCGACGGGGAACTTGAAGAAAACGGTAACGAGACTTTCCACACTGCAGCCATCGTACATGCAAGAGACGCATTTAATCAATTGGATCTCGCCATTGATCAAGCCCTTCGGTTCGATGATTTGCCTTTCGAATAGCAAAATACAGGAACTTGGGGTTTGTACTCTTTGAAACCCCAAAAAAACCAATGACCCTCTTTACCCTCTTGAGCATCCCCTGGAAACCGACTCCCAAATCCTGGCAGTTCATCCCTACGCGGATTGTCTTCTGCCTGATCCTCTCCTTCATCTTTCTCCGGGATGAGTCCATCTCACCTGGCTGCTGCGCCGGTGGAGCAGGGTGGGTCGTATTGGGATAGCCGAAACCCATAGGAGCAAGGCATGAGCAGTCGATTCTCCGGCCTGCTGGCCCTTCTCGCTGGCTTGACTGCTCTCCTCGTTTCCCTGCCTTTCGCCGCTGCATATTTCCGCGCCTATCCGGGATATGGCACACCCCCGCCGTGGCTTCCGGCTTTTGCCCGCGCTTTTCCCGGCCTGCTCGAATTCGCCCATCTGACACGTGTGTACCAGGTTTACGGGCGAACCTACTCGGTCATAGTCCCGCTTACCATTCCGGGGCTTCTATTGATGAAACAGTGGATAGGGACTGACGCTCGCTTGTCCCGCTGGGGGTGGCGAATATTCTTCGGCGGGGTGCTGCTCTTTGGGTTGGGAGTCATCGGGGATTACTGGCCCGATCCGAACAGCGATTGGGTAGGGATGGGATTCGTGCTCGAGCTAGTGGGGATGCTGGTTTTGTGGAGCGGGGCGATCCTCTATGGGATGGCTGCGTTTCAAGACGATAACACCCCCCGCTGGATCGGGGGGTCGCTGATCGGCATCGCGCCGGGCGGGATTCTCGGCATGGCGCTGCTTGCCCACATCCCAAGCGGCCCGTTGTTAGCATACGCCATTTTTTGGCTTGTGCTGGGTTCAACCCAATTAACAGGATAAAAACCGGAGATTCAAGATGAATAAAACCAATTCAATTCGCTGGGCAAATTGGCTCGCCGTTTCAGGCGGCGCCTTCTGGATTGCCTTTCACCTGTATTATATTTTTTCCGGGATTGACTATCTTGAAATCGGTGCTTCCATTCTTCTTGCCGCGCTGGGCTTATTTTTCATGGCGTTGGCCGTCTTTTCTCTGCTGCAAGGTCCACACCTGGGAACCGCAGGAAAAACCGGCGGGGGAATCCTGCTCGCTGGCATGACTTTGGTGTTTCTCGGCGCTTCTCTCGTCGGGTTGAATCTTTGGGGAGGCGCCTGGCTGCTGGCGATTGGCGGTGAGGCATTGACCACCCTCGGGCTTGCCATCTTCAGTCTCGGCGCGCTTGCGCAAGCGCCGCGCTCGCTTTGGAAATGGGTGCCACTGTTCCTGGCGCCGGTGTACTTCGTGAGTTTTTCCACCACCTCCGGCAGTTTCCCCGCCTGGGCCTCAGTAGATACGCCGGAATGGTTCGCCGTCCTGTATGGTGCGGGGTGGGTTCTGTTCGGGTTCCTGCTGCCCCAAAGAGATTGGTCAAGACCATGAGCATCCCCAGGTAGACCTAAAATAACTTTGCGTATCTGCGCCTTCGCGCCTCTGCGTTAAATCCTCTTTATGCCCCCGCCCGGATTGGTACCGGAACCTGAAACACTCGCCCCGCGCCGAAATCCAGATCGGCGGGCAGACGATGCCTGTCGAAGCCGAAGACCTGACCGATCCCGCTCGTGAGAGCCCGTGGGCGACCGTGCCCGATTACTGGAAGGACTACGAGAAACGGGCGGGGATCGCCCTGCCGTTGATGAGATTACAAATTTCTTCCCAATCCAAATTCCCGGCTAAGACAGGACATCAACCCCATGACAACGGGACATGCCCGGGTGTAAGGTATTGATAACTGGTTCCCGGCCGGCCGAAAAAGGTATCACAATTGATTTGAATGTCAAATTGCGGAGGTAATCATGAACCGAGTAAGAAAGAGAGTATGGGTTTTGATCATCCTGTTGAGTCTGGCAATTGCCTTGATCGGCATCACGGCCGTTGCCGCCGGTGGCGCCCAAGTCACAAACGGTGGTTTTCAGACCTTTGCGGCCGGCCTCGAGCGTGGCTATGACATCTCCGGTCGCGCTCAAATGGTGCGCACCGCCGACGGCCGGACCCTGACGCAGGTCCAGGCCTGGGGTCTGGCGACCCGCACAACCTATCCAGTTCACGTCCACAATGCGCCGTGCGGTGTCAATAATGCTGGTGGGCACTACCAGGATGTGGTCGGCGGCCCGGTGGATGACGTCAACGAAATCTGGCCTGGTTTCACCACCAACGCCAACGGGCACGGTAATGGCTATGCCGCCAACGATTTCATCGCCCGGCCAGAAGCGCAATCGGTCGTCATTCACGATGTAGACGGTGCGCGCATCGCCTGCGCCGATTTACAGTAAGGGTAAAAATATCGATGCTCCCGGGGGTGTTGTCCTCAACACCCCCGGGAGCACGAAGTTGGAACGTTAGTACCTGGAGGTATCATGATGAACGGAAATCGAACCCATTGCCGCTGGGCATTGGGCAATGGCTGGTGTTACGGCAGCGCAACCTTCTGGCGGGCGAATGGGTGCTGATCAGCAGCTTGGCCTTCGTGGTAGGGATGGTTATCGGACTTCCGCTGGGCGGTGAAGGGCGCGAGTGGCTGTCATTGGGCGTCATAGGCCTGCTAGTCGGTGCGATCACCGGGCTGGGGATGGTATGGTCGTTGCGCCGCCAGGCAGCGCTGGCGTAGATAAGTCGATTTCCTGAACGGTTCTCTTTCTGTTAAAAGGTATAATCCGACCATGAAGGTCTTATTTTCGCGCCGCGCCTTATTACACAGCCTATTCCTTTGGCTGGCCCGGTTCGGCTGGCTGGCGATCTTCCTGCTCATTGCAGGAATGTACGCTGCCAACCTGCCCTACGTCTACCAGGATACCGCCAGCGAATGGCAGGTAGGTGAAGCGCTTCCGGCGGCGCTGCGCTTGTTTCCCTCAAAGGCGGTTTTCGTTCAGTCCATCATCTTTTTACGGCTGGTCACGGCAACCGTCTTCGTTGGCACGGCTCTTTTCCTCGCCTGGCGCAGATCCAACGATTGGTTTGTTTTGTTCGTCTCGGCCACCCTACTGCTGCTTTCTTTCCTGTTTGGCTACAATTTTGACGTGTCCATCGTCCGCTACCCGTTCGGGTTGGGGCAAACTTACCCGGTGATTCGCACCATTGCCCCCTCGCTGTTGGCCATCGGCATGGTCTTGTTGTTCTATTTGTTCCCGGACGGCCGTTTCACCCCCCGCTGGACCGCCTGGCTGGTATTGCCGGCGACGATCATGATCCTGCTTTTCTTCACCGCAGCCATCTTTTTTCCCGAGCCACAGCCTTTGGACACGTCATTGTCAGATGAAACAGGCTGGAAGATATTTGTTTACAGCCTGTTGGGAACGGCTATCGCCGGCCTGATCGGCCGGGTCATCCGCTATCGACGAAATAGCAACCGCGAACAGCGCCAGCAAACCAAGTGGGTTCTGCTGGGTCTCAGCTCACTCATAATTGGGCCGCTGTTCGATTGGGTCATCCTCGAACTGTTCCTGAGTCAATGGATTAATTATTCCTTCAGGCATCTCGTCTCGCTGCAATTGAGCATCCTCGTCCCTATGTTCCTGCCGTTGACGATTGCCATCTCCATTTTGCGCTACCGGCTGTGGGATGTGGACCTGATTATCAACCGTACCCTGGTTTATGGGACGTTAACAGCCGTTATCCTCGGTCTTTATGGGCTCAGCGTGGGCCTGGCCAGCGCCCTCGTTCCAGCCCAGAATCACTGGCTGGTATCAACGCTGGCGCTGGGAGGGGTCCTGCTGATTGTCGCCCCTTTGCGGGCTCGCCTACAGAGTTTGGCTGATCGCTGGCTGCCCCCATCCCGGCCGGAAATATTCGAGGAAGCCCTGGTAGAGTCATCGACCACCACCTGGCCACTGCGGTTGGCACAACTGGGCTGGATCGCCACTTTCATGTTCCTTTTTTGGCAAGCTGTAATCCGTTTGACCACAGAGCCCGATCTGATCCTGGCTACGGGTGGAGACTACCTGGTGCGGGAAAGCCTCAATCTGCCATGGGTATCGGCTGACCTGTTCAGTCCCTACGTACTTGCCTTACGAATAGGTATTACAGCTATTTTCTGGTTCACAGCCGGCCTCATCTTCTGGCGCAAGTGCCAGGATGGGTTTGCCCTGGCCGTCTCCTACATCTTTATGGTTACGCCCTTCGGCCTGGTGCTCAGCGGCGTCGATACCCCCGTCGCGAACATCTTAAGCTTCCTGGGATTGATGACCATTGCTCTCTTTCCCTTTTTCTTCCCGGACGGCCGGTTCATTCCCCGTTCTATACGATGGCGCGCCGCCCTCATCGGTGGCTTGCTGCTCACTCCATTCGTCGTTTACCCGATCGCCAGGGCCACGCTTTCTGAATATACAGCCGGCGAATGGGCTTACATCAGCGCCATGATCACTTTGCTCGTTTTCATGGCCGCCGGGTTTGCCAGCCAGGTATATCGCTACCGTAGCCTCGCTACCCCGGTCCAACGCCAGCAGACCAAGTGGGTCCTGCTCGGCCTGGGGATTCAGTTCTCGTGGATCGCCTGGCTGGTGTCGTGGCTCAGCGGTTTATTGGCCTGGATCGGCCTCACCGAGCCCTTGATCGCTCTCGTCATGCTGCATCTGACCATGCTTGGTACGGCAGCTCTGCCGGTTACCATTGGTATCTCCATCCTGCGCTACCGGCTGTGGAACATCGACCTGCTCATCAACCGCACCCTGGTCTTTGGGGTGTTGACGTTGCTGGTCGCAGCCGCATACGTCATAGTGGTTGGAATTCTCGGC
>DATDOR010000583.1:0-5084 GCA_035293165.1 Anaerolineales bacterium
GAACCAGCGTGGCAAACAGGATAGGGGTCAGTGTGAGCGGGACTGCGGTTTGCATATCGGGCGGGGCAGCGATTTCCAACTGTACACCGAGCAGGTCGGTTACCCCAGCGATGATTAACGATCCGGCCAGAGCAGCAATCCAGCCCAGTAAACCAGAAAGGAATAGAGGGTTCGTGGAACGAGTTTGAGATTGGGTGAGGGTGGTCATCATTTTAACTCCTTGAGTATTTAGCCGTCTAAGTATTTTGGCAAAAAAAAGAGATTGTTTTTCAAGACTCCCGAAATTTAATGATAAACCTCTCGAAAAACTGAAACATAAAACTTCGGAAGTCTATAGGCTTCTGTGGACAGATTGAAACTGCTTAGGCTAAGAAAGAAGGTTCCCCTTTCCAGCTAAGTCGTTCCGATAGATTTTGATAAACCTGCATCAGCAGGCGGCGTAATAAAATACGTTCTTCGAGGCTCAGGTGGGCGAAACTGGCAGCATCCAGGGCCTGCCAGACTTGCTCAACAGGTTGTTGGGTAGCGCGTCCTGCCGGGGTGAGATACACTCGGGAGACACGCTGGTCATCCGGGTCGGTACGGCGCTCTACCAGGCCATTTTTTACCAACCGGTCGAGCATTTTCGTAATCGTGGCGGGCTGGACACACATCGAATCGGCCAACTCAGACTGGGTCCAACCATCTTCCGGGTACAGACTCAAGAGCAGGAATTCCTGGCCAGGATGCAACTCGATTTGCGAGAGCAATTCCTGCGCCTTGTTGCGGTGCGCCCGGCAGATTTGGACAATTAAGTAGCCCAGGGTTTCGGTAATGTTGGGATTTGAAACATCCATTTTGTTTAGCCGTCTAAGTATATTTTATTCTAATTCAAGTATAGATCAAGCTGTACAATGGGACAGGTTTAACAAGTGGCCGTCACGTCAGGTTCAATTGTTCCCGGTCTTTTTTTCGCAACCCCTTCACGACCAGTTCATAGGAGTCGTCAATCATCTCGAAAATCAGGCTTTCCGGGACATCGCTGTAGAGTTCAATGGTGTTCCAATGCTTCTTGTCCATGTGATAACCCGGCTTGACCCCCTCAAACCGGTTCCGAAAGAACAACGCATCATCCGGATCGCATTTTAGATTCACCGATTGGGGGTCGGGTTCGTCTCCGGTGAGGGCGAACATCTTGCCCATGACTTTAAAGACGAGGGTATCCGGACCGAAGGGACGTTCTTCAGAAGTGCCAGGTTTTGCGAGGCAGTGGGTGCGGATAGAGTGGAGATTCATGGGAATAAACTTCAAATGAACAGTAGACAACATAGTAAATGTAGAGCGATTTGTGCGAAACGAGTTTCGACAATCGCTCCAGGCGAATTTGCAATTCGCCCTATAGTGGGTGAAGGGATTGTCAGATGGGTCTAAAATAGCCGGATGGCCTCCTGTTCCAGTTTCAACCCGCACTTGAGCAGGTGATAAATTGCCGGCTGCACGTCTGCGAGCGCGGGATGGCGGGCAATGCGCTTCAAATTGCGTTCGTCGGCTTTCGTCAAGGGGCGCGCCCACCGCGCGTGAGCCTCCAGTGTTTCGATGTCCATCCGGTACGGCGCAAAACGGGGACTAACCTGCTCGCGCAGTTGCGCCAGGATATTGAACCCGCCAAAATCCAGATCGGCCCACACTTGGAGCGGGACAGTATCCGGGAGGGTTTCTACCAGACGGCGCAGCAGGTGACGGCACGAGGGGGAAGGGTTGCCCCAGAGGCAGAGGAGGGCGAGGGGGAGGCCGTGTTCTGTATTCCGTATTCCATAATCCGTATTCCGAATGAGTTCGTAGAAGGGGGTGGCGTTTTCGACGCAGAGGATTTGCACGGCATGGAGCACTTTTACCTGCTGGAGGCGGGCGGCTTGTGCGGCGGGGAGGCCTACCGCTGGGGAAAATTCGCCCAACGAAAGCACCTGCCCCCATTCATCCACCATCTGCCAGGGGCCAGAAAGATACAGGTAGCCGGGGTTGGGGACGAGATTCAGCTCGCGCAGCACTTCCACCCCCTCCAGGCTGCACCACTCCGGTTGACCCAGGCAGGCTAGCCGTACCAACGCACGCTTGAGGTCCTCGAACCGTTTGCTGTTGTTGAACACCCGCACGCTGAACACGCGGTACGGCGTTTCGGGCTCGACGCCCGCCAGCGCGGAGAGGGCGGCCAATAAATCCTGGTTAAATTCGGGATCGGTCAGAATAAAGGGCGCGGCGGATTTTTCGCTCTTGAGTTGGCGGAGGACGTGCTGGAGCGCGCGCCGCGGCCGGCCGTCGGGGAATCGGAAAAGTTCACCACGAATCCGATCTTCGAGCCGGGCGCGGTGATCGGACGCGGGAGTGCGGTTCAGCAGGTGGAAAATCGGCGCGGCGTTGGCCGGGGGCAGATAAACGCCTTCGAGCAGGTGCCCCCTCTCGCCCGCTTCCCACTTCAAGCGGAGCAGGCCCGCTTGTTCGAGGGTTTGCAGTTGTTCGTTGGCGATCAAGCGCGGGTTGGGGTCGAGTTGGGAGAAGTAGCCAGGGAGGGTGAGTTCTCGGAGGAGAATCTTGATCGGACGTACCCCCCTCATCCCCCCAAAGGCGGGAGGCTGGGGGGGTGAGGGGGTGCGCCGTTCGTACACATCCAGCGCGGCGTTCAACAAGACGGCGACATCTTCGGAGGGGACAAAAAGACGGTCAGGTGAGTCTGGCATCATGGCAAAAGGTCATTTGTACACAGATGGCACAGCATTTCACAGAAGGACGCAGAATTTTTAATTTCTTTCTCTGTGTCCCTCTGTTTTCTTCTGTGTTTTCTGTGTACTATCTCCCCTCCAACTCCTTCAGCATCTCCGCTTTATCAATCTCGATCACAAACGCGTGCCCATTTTTCCTGACAACGGTACGCACGCAGTCCACGTACTCCAACAGCGCGCCGGATTTGTCGGGCGGGGTTGCGAGCAACACTTGCAGACCGGTCTCCCGCATGAACTGGAGCGCGCTGGCAGTGCGGGCGGTGTCCATTTTGCCGAAGGCTTCGTCGAACATCGCCAACCGGATAGTGTCGGACGGGCGCGGCTGGTTGAGCCGGTATGCCTGGGCGAACGAGGCTGCCATCGCCACATAAAAGGGCGTAGTCGTTTCCCCGCCCGATTTTTTGGCGTTGATTTTGCTCAACAACGCACGGTCGCCGTTCGGATAATGGATGCGGATGTCGTATTCCAGGTAGTTGCGGTAGTCCTGCAATTCGCGCATTTCCAGCACAAGTGCTTCCTCCGTGTCCGGGCCGTGCGCGGTAAGGCGTTCAAATAACAAATCCCAGCCTTTTTGGTGTTTCTGCCGGAAGTTGGACTCAAAGAGCGAGTCGCCCAAAATATTCTGGCTGTCCATCACCATGTCGTATACCTCCCGCAACACCGGGGCGGGCTGGGTGATGAACTCGAACCGTTCCCCGCCGAACTTCAGATGAACGAGGGTGGCGTTCAAATACGTGAGCTGCTGGCGAGCTTCTTCGATTTGCTCCCGCAGGCGGTGGATGAAGTTTTCGACGAGTTCTTGCTCGGCCTGGGAGCGCTGGGCCGCGATCCGCGCTTCGTATTGGGGTAGTTCAGATTGGACGAGTTTGTCCCGCTCGGCCAGATAACGGGCGGCGTTTTCGTCGTCGTCATAGCCGAAGTCGTAGCGCAGGCTGTAGGCTTGTTTGGCCTCGCGCAGCTGGTCGCGGCTCCGCATTTCGGCGGATTGGTAGTCGTTTTCGTAGCGGGTGGCGTTTTGCAGCACGGTTTCGAGCGGCTGGCGTTCACGGCGGCGCTCGTATTCCTTCTCTGTTTCGGTCAGAATTTCGGTTGGATCAGCGGCATCCGTGCCGGTTTCGAGGGTGAGAAACTCCCGCGCGCTCTGCAATGCCCGGTCGGCCTCCCGCTCCAACGCGGGGAGCGTTTCCCCGGCCAGGGTTTTCACCTGATTTTCCAGCCCGCCGATCCGCCGTTCGAGCGCGGCATTCTCCCCATACAGGCGGTTTGATTCCCCTTTGCGGCGTTCCACTTCCGCTTGTAGTCGGACAATGGCCTGGGTGTCGAGGGCGGCGAGTTCGGCGCGGCAGGTATCCCGTTCGGCGGTCAGGGTAGGGAGGCGGATCAACTCCGGCAGGGCGTGTTCCAGCGAAAGCAGGGGGCGGATTTTCTCGCGGGTGAGCGCCAACCGTTCGCGGAGGGCGGCGGACTGCTCGTGCAGGGTGAGCATTTCCCCGGCAATCTCCTCCAGCCGGGCCTGGCGCTGCTCCACCTGGCGGGGGGTGGCGCGTTCCCCGATAAACCAGCGCCGGTACACGTGTGGGTTGAGGTGCGTGGTGGTGTAGTTGCGGCGGAGAAAGGCCTCGCGGGTGATGGCGGTGCGGTGATCCCGCAGGGCTTCCAGGCTGTCGCACTTGACGATATTGCCCAACAGCAAATCCACGAAGGCGCGGGCGGCAGGGTGCGTGGTGTTGACTTCGGCGGCAAGTGAGGTGGGAGCGGCCCCACGCGGGTGCGCGTCGGCCAGCAGGCGTTCGGTGTCCAGCAGGCCAACGCCGTGCAGCCCGTCTTTGTGGCGGCGTTCGCGGTACAACTGCATCGCGGCGGCGTAATGGGTGGGCGGCACGAGCAGAGTAAACCGGCTGCGACCCAACACCCCTTCGACGGCGTTCTGCCAGCTTTCATCGGGAATGTGCAGCGCCTCGGCCAGAAAAACCACTTCGCCCGCCTGCAGACCCAACTGGGCCCGGATCAACTGTTGCAACCGGACGGCTTGTGGGGCCTCGCTCTGGTAGCTGGCCTCGCGGTCGCCGGTGCGTAACTGGCGGATTTCCCGTTCCAGGCTTTCGGCCTCCTCGTGTAGTTGGCGGGCGCGCTCGTCGAGGAGGGTGGATTGGGAGGAGAAGTGGTTTGAGAGAGGGGAGAGGAGAGAGGTGAGAGGGGAGAGAAGTGATTGGGTATCGGATATTGGGTATTGGGGAGCGGATTCAAGGAAGGCATCGAGTTCGGGGGGAACGGGCATCCCATCCATGAGGATTAATTCGCGGAGGCGGCGAGCGTCTTGGGTTTCTT
>DATDOR010000584.1:0-6092 GCA_035293165.1 Anaerolineales bacterium
CCCCGCCCCGAGGACCTTACCCCTGCCGACACCTCCTCCTACCTTGTTCCCGACTTCGCCGGAGAAATTCGCAAATTCCACCCCAACGTAGAAGAGATCATCACCGCTCTCAACCCCTCAGACGAAGAAATCGCAGCCCACTGCGCACAAGCGCAAAATTATGCTCTCCTCATCGCCGCGACCATCAATGCAATAAACTATCCAGGCCAGGCTAATCTTATCAACACATTCGCTAACCTCAGCATCCCACTTATTGCCATTGCCACCCGCAACCCAAGCGACCTCTACACCTTTCCCCACATCCCCACCTATCTTTGCACCTACAGCATCCAACCCCCTTCCATCCAAGCCGTGGTCGAGGGCTTGTTTGGACAGATTCCCATCAGCGGCAAACTCCCTGTGACCCTGCCTGACCTCTAAATGAGCAATCAACACGAAAATGTACATACTTGCTCCTGCCGGATTGACAAATCCGGCGTTCCTGGCCTGGAATTCTCAATGCTCTACATCGAAAATGCAACCCTCCTGACCGATGGCCGTGCTCTTCGAAACGGCGCGATGGTGCTAGAAGACGGAAAAATCCTCGCCGCCGGCCCGGCGACCGGTCTCCCTGTTCCAGCCAGCGCGAAACGGATCGACGCCAAAGGCGCGTACCTGGCCCCTGGTTTTTTTGACTTGCAACTCAATGGAGGCTTTGGTCTCGATTTCACCCAAGACCCCTGCACCATCTGGGAGGTTGCCACCAAACTTCCCTATTATGGCGTCACGTCTTTTTTGCCCACCATCATCACCAGCCCAATGGAAAAATTCTCGGAGGCGATTGAGGTTCTGCGCGCAGGGCCTCCGCCCGGTTTTTGCGGCGCTGTTCCGCTCGGCTTACATTTTGAAGGCCCCTTTCTCAATCCGCAAAAAAAAGGCGCACACAATCCAGATTATCTCTGTCTCCCCTCGCTGGAACTGGTAAATGACTGGACTGCGGCCAACCTCGTCCGGCTGGTGACACTTGCCCCTGAAATGCCTGGTGCGTTGGAAACCATTCGTGCCTTGCGCGCGCAAGGCGTTGTGGTTAGTGCCGGCCATTCGATGGCGACTTTTGAGGAAGGCCTGGCCGGGTTAGGGGCAGGCATCACAATGGGTACACACCTGTTCAATGCTATGCGAACTTTTGAACACCGCGAACCGGGTCTGGTGGGCGCCCTCGGCGCTTTACCCAATACGGAAGTCGGGTTGATTCCTGATGGTGTTCATATCCATCCGATTGTCGTGGCTGCCGCCTGGCAAATTTTCGGCTGGAGGCGGATTGCTCTGGTGACAGATGCCATGGCCGCGATGGGGATGCCGCCAGGGGAATATGTTTTAGGGGGGCAAAAAGTGATCGTAGACGATGCCGCTCCTCGATTACAGAACGGGACACTCGCCGGGAGTATCTTGACGATGGATGCTGGGGTGCGTAACCTGATTACGTTCACAGGCTGTCCTCCTGCTGAGGCCATCTATTCCGCCAGCCGTACTCCCGCGCGTGCGTTGGGGTTTCAGGATCGGGGCCGGTTGACACATGGGTGCCATGCAGATTTCGTAATTTTAGATGAAAATTTCCACATCGAGAAAGTATATATCCGCGGGGAATTGGTTTTTGAAAGTAAACGCCGAGAGAATTGATGAGTTTATACACCGAAATCATGGAACAACCCGGTGTGATTGGGCAATTGTTGGCCGGTCAATGGAAAACTGTACAGTCCGTTGCAGCGGAAATCCGGAAACGCCAACCCGGATATGCCTTCCTGGCCGCGCGGGGTACCTCCGATAACGCGGGGCGCTACGCCAACTACCTGTGGGGTGCACACAACCGCCTGCCGGTTGCCCTCGCCACGCCATCGTTGTTCACTTTTTATAGACAACCGCCGCTGTTGGGTGGGGCGATGGTGGTGGGAATTTCGCAGTCTGGTAAATCACCAGACATTGTACGGGTGATTGAGGAGGGCAAATCGCAGGGGTGTTTGACCCTGACGATGACCAATGTTCCCGACTCACCGCTTGCCGGCGCCGCCGATTTCGTCGTGGATTTGCAGTGCGGGGAAGAAAAAGCCGTCGCGGCCACCAAAACCTATACCGCCGAACTTGCCGCAATTGCCATGTTGTCCGTTGCCCTGGCAGAAGACGAATCCCGTTTAACCGAACTCCACCGGACCCCCGACTGGATGCGTCAGGCGCTTGCGTTAGATGCAGAGATTGCGCGGCTGGCAGAGCGTTACCGGTATATGGAACGATGCGCCGTCGTCGGACGGGGGTTTAACTACTGCACCGCCTTTGAGTGGTCGTTGAAGATCAAAGAACTGACCTATGTCACTGCCGAACCTTATTCCTCTGCAGATTTTCGGCACGGGCCGATTGCTATTGTCGAGCAAGGGTTTCCGATGTTAGTCATCGTGCCGGGGGGAAAAGTATTTGAAGATGTGTTGGAGCTTTTGAAAATCCTGCGCGAGAAAGGGGCAGAATTAGTTGTCATTTCTGATCAATCAGATGCGCTGGAACTGGCACATTCACCGTTCCAACTCCCATCAGGTATCCCCGAATGGTTGACGCCGTTGATTGCCATTCTGCCTGCTCAGTTGTTTGCCTATCACCTGACACGAGTGAAGGGGTATAACACGGAAGCCCCGCGCAGTATTCTGAAGGTGACGGAGACGCATTAGTGATTCAAAGATTCGACTTTCCCGCCCGGACAGGGATGCCAGTATTGCAACGTCGGGTACGTCCTGCTCGGCCTGGTGATCGAAATGGCGACTGGAATGGCATACCGGGATTATGTCCGGCAAAACATCTTCGCCAAAGCGGGGATGGTTCACTCCGATTTCTTCCACATGGATCGGGTAATTGACCCAGGCTTTTCTAACCCCGCAGGTGTTGTACAAACCCCGCAACGGATGGGATCAAAAATACGGGTGTGGGATGTGGTTTAACGTCACTCCTGATGATGAGGTCATTTACTACCAAAAAGAAGGCACCAACCCCGGTGCCAGCGTGATCCTGCGCCACTACCCCAAAACCGAAATCAGCGTGATCCTGCTCTCAAACCTGGAAGAGGGGGTTTGGGAGCCGGTGCGGGAAATTCACAAACAAATGGTTTGACTGGCCATGCTTGAAAAACCCGCCCTCTCTGACGAAAAAATCATCATCTCTCTTCTTGATGGGTTTGGAGTTACCGCAACTGAAGTCGAATTCCTTCCCCTCGGCAACGACTCCACCGCTTGGACGTACCGGGTATACACAGAGAAGGGAGAAAACTATTTCCTGAAAGTCAAAAAAGGGCTGGTGAACCCACATAGCTTGTCTATTCCACGCCATCTCAAAGATCATGGCCTGGAGCAAGTCGTCGCTCCCTTGCCAGTCAGGAACGGCGTTGCTCCACAAGGTCTTATGCCACCCGATCAACCTAGAAACACGCGTACGACTAGCCAGCAAGCCGACGATCGAGCAACTCCGTTCCTTAACCTGTGGTATCCTGCCGGAGAATACACCCTTCTCCTCTACTCCTTCATTGAAGGCGCAAACGGAATGAACACCGGACTGACCGACCATCAATGGATAGAATACGGTTCGTTCCTCAAACAACTACATGCCATACAACTTCCACCCAAACTCAGAAAACAAATTCCCCAAGAAACCTTTATTCCCAAGTGGGCAAAAGTCATCCGACAAATTCAGGCAAGGTTGAAACAAGGCCATTTTACCGACCTGGCCCGACAAGAACTCTCGGATTTCTGGCTTGAAAAAGCAGAATTCATCGAGCAGATTGTCCAAAAGTCGGAAGAATTGGGGCAACTTCTGCAACAGCAATCCCTGAAATTCGTTCTCTGCCACGCCGACATCCATACCGCCAACCTTCTCGTCACCCCTGACCAAAAAATAGGTTCTTTAGGAATCGGCGGGGAGGCAATCACGGCAAATCCCAAAGAGCCAAAAATATTCGTCGTGGACTGGGATGAAACGATCCTCGCCCCGCGCGAACGCGATCTCATGTTCATCGTTGGCATACTGCCTGAGCAAGAAGCCCTGTTTTTTCAAGGATATGGGAAAATAGACATGAACTGGGCTGCCCTTGCTTACTACCGCTACGAATGGGTCGTGCAAGAAATCGGCGACTTCGGCGAACGGGTATTTTGGATGGAGGGCACCGGCGAAAGGACAAAACGAGACGCAGTGCAAGGGTTTATTTCGCTGTTTCAGCCAGGGGATGTAGTTGAGGCAGCCTACAAATCCGAAGAAAAAATACGATAATATGAACTCTCTTCAACCACCCATGACCTTGACTACCTCGATAGTTCAGATCTGACCAATTATTAGGAGTCTTCCATGACCAACATCTCTCACATCATTTCCCAGATGACCCTCGAAGAAAAAGCCGCCCTCTGTACGGGGGCGAGCGCCTGGACAACCACACCCATCGAACGGCTCGGCGTGGCAGAAATGCTCGTCTCCGACGGCCCGCATGGGGTACGGCGTGTCCCCGACATTCACGCGATGGGTGCAAAAAGCCTGCCCGCCACCTGTTTCCCAACCGCCTCGACCCTGGCTGCCACCTGGAATCGAGACTTGATCTACGAGATGGGGCAGGCCCTCGCCGAAGAGTGCCTTGCCTTGAAAGTGGATGTGCTCCTCGGCCCCGGCGCAAACATGAAACGCTCCCCCCTCTGCGGGCGCAACTTCGAATACTTCTCCGAAGACCCCTACCTGGCCGGGGAACTGGCCGCCAGCCTGATCAACGGCATACAAAGCCTGGGCATAGGCACGTCCCTCAAACACTACGCCGCGAACAATCAAGAATTCGAGCGGTTTCGCATCAACGCCATCGTTGACGAACGCACCCTGCACGAAATCTACCTCCCCGCCTTCGAAAAAGCTGTAAAAAACGCCAAACCCTGGACGGTGATGTGCGCGTACAACAAAGTCAACGGGACCTATGCCTCCGAACACCACCAACTGCTCACGGATATTCTCAAAAACGAGTGGGGTTTCGAAGGGTTGGTCGTCTCCGACTGGGGGGCGGTGCATGATCGGGTGGCCGCACTCAAAGCCGGGCTGGACTGGCAGATGCCTGGCCCACGCCCGCGCGATGTCCAGGCCGTGGTGGACGCGGTTCGCAACGGCGAACTGGACGAGGCCGTCCTGGATGTATCGGTGCGCCGGATTTTGGGGATTGTCTTCAAAGCAGCGGAAACGCCGAAAGATGGGCAATTCGACATTGACGCCCACTGCGCGCTCGCATACCGCGTTTCCGGCGAAGGGATGGTGCTCCTCAAGAATAACGGCCTGTTACCGTTGAAATCGCCCGTAAGCGATGAATCGCTCCACATTGCCGTCATCGGACGAGCGGCAGAACACGCCCATTTCCAGGGCGGCGGCAGCTCGCACATCAACCCCACGCGGGTGGATATTCCCTTCAAAGAACTCCAGTCCCGTGCGGGGGACGCAGAGTTGACCTACGCCGAAGGCTACCCGGCCGATGACAGTTTCAATCAGCGGATGATTGACCAGGCCGTGCGACTTGCCCAGGCCGCCGACATTGCGCTGCTCTACATTGCCCTGCCCTCCTACAAGGAATCCGAAGGGTATGACCGCCCTGACATGGATTTGACCGTCCAGCAAATTGCCCTCATTAAAGCGGTTTGCGATGCCCAGCCCAACACCGTCGTCATCCTGAACAACGGCTCGGCGGTGGCGATGCGGGAATGGGTGGATGGGCCCGCCGCGATTCTCGAAGCGGGAATGATGGGGCAGTCGGGGGGCGGTGTTATTGCGGACGTGTTATTCGGGGGCATTAACCCCTCTGGCAAGCTGGCGGAGACATTCCCCGTCAAACTGTCCGACACGCCCGCGCATCTCAACTTCCCTGGTGGGAATGGGGAAGTGCGCTATGGGGAGGGGCTTTTCATCGGCTACCGTTATTATGACCAAAAGCAGATGTCGGTCGAATTCCCCTTTGGGCATGGGCTGAGTTACACCATGTTCGCATACAGCAATATGAAGGTTTACACTGAGCGCGGAAACAAATCCGGCGGTCGAAGTGATTCAACGGCGGCCCCGTTCAAAGA